>CAZIAJ010000096.1:0-7597 GCA_964537565.1 uncultured Sulfurospirillum sp. | reverse complement strand
AGTTTGGAGTATCATTTGAAAAAAGTATCAAATCTCCTGTATAAGTATTTTTTGAAAGTATCTTTTCAATCTCACTTTTATCTTTAACTATAATTTTTTCTGCTTTTTTTATATTTTTATCTAGTGTATTTAAATTTATTTTTCCAGTAAGTATTACTAAATCAAAAATATCATCTATCTTCTTTGCTAAATCTATATTAGCATTTTCTGTACTCTCCACAATCCCTGGTGTAATAATAACTTTTCTTCCATTATAAGTAGAAGCTAACTCATAAGAAGCAAGCATACCCTCAAGATTGCCATTAAAACTATCATCAATAATAAGCTTACCACCAGCATCAATACGTTGAAGTCTATGTTCTACACCTTTTAATTGTTTAATAGCTTTTTTTATCTCTTCTATACTCATCATGCTTTTAGATATCTCTATACAAGCTAAAATATTCATTGCATTAAACTCACCAAGAAGTGGAGTAAAAAAACTCTCTATCTTATCATCAAGCTTTACATCAAAAAAAAGTCCATCTAAAGTTGAGCGAACATTTTTAAGATTATCTCCATACAATGTTACTTTATCATCTACTTTTATATTTGCACTTACATGTACATAAGCATGTTTAAGTCGATTTGAGTTTAAAAGTTCCATCTTTGTATTACGTATATTTTCTAATGTTTTAAAATACTCTATATGCTGCTCACCAATCTTTCCTACTATAGAGTAATGAGGATTTATAAATGTTGTTATCTCATTTATATCTCCTCTAAGCCTTGCTCCTGCTTCTACTATATATATTTGTGCATCTGCTGGTAAGTCATCATTTATATCTTTTATAATTCCACCTAGCGTATTAACACTTCTTGGAGTCATGTAACAGTTATACTTATGTGAAAGAATCTGGTAAAGATAGTTTTTAATACTCGTTTTTCCAAAGCTTGCTGTTATGGCAACTACTATTAAATCACTACTGCTTTCAAGTTTTCTTTTTGCACTTTTCTTATACCCTTCAAAAAGAATCTTTTCAAATAACATACTAATAAAGATAGCAACAAATATAGGAAGTATAACTCCAAAATGAGCACAATAAGGAGTAGCTAAACATAATATATTTTGAAAAAGTGTTGCTAAAAAAAGAAAGAGAAAAAATCTTTTTACTCTAGCTGTAAAAACCAACTTTTTATCAAGTTTTCTATACCACAGATACATAGTTGGCATCAAAATAACATATAAATAAATCCAAAAAAAGTTTTCTGCTAAATAGTAAACAAAAATCGGAACTAAAAAGAAAAATAGATGCCAATCATATCTATTATAATGAAGAACAACTCTCTCAAACTTATAGCTATACCATTGTAAAGCACTTATACAATAGTAACCTATGACTAAAACAAAAAGAATATGAGAAATAAACTCGAAAACAAACATTATATTATCTCAAATTTTTTAAAATCTATAAAATCTATCTTAATACACTCAACATCTGTAACATTTGAAAAAGTGCTTCCCTCATATAACTTACTTACAAAAGCCTCTAGCTCACTTTGTAATTCTAAGTTTACTACAACCTCTACATTACCATTTGGTAAATTTTTAACATATCCAACAAATCCAAGAGTATTTGCAATCTGCATTACATATTTTCTATACCAAACACCTTGAACTCTACCGAAAACTGTAAATCTATAAGTGTTCATCTATCACCTTTGCTATGAACTTATTGTTTTTAATAAAAAAGAAATGATCACCTTCTAATGCATAGAATCTACTTTTTTCTATTATACTTGCTATTTTTTTTCCACTATCAAGAGGTGTTGCATTATCATCTTTTCCCCAAAAAATTAGTGTTTTTGAATTAACATTTTTAAAAATATCTCTAAAGTCTTCATTAACAACACTTTTTAAAACTTCATACATGGTTTGACTCATGCCAGCAACATCATTACTAGCAAAAAATTTATAAAAACTTTTTGGTACAATATTTTTAAAAGCTTTAAAAAATCTTATTTTCATTCTTGTTTTGAAAGATTTTTTAACTAATATTCCAGCACTACTAAGAAGTATTAGATTTTTAGGATTTAACATCGCTCCTATTTTTCCACCAAAAGAGTGTCCTACAATAGTAAAATTTTCTATATTTAAAGAGTTCAAAAAAAGATTAATTATATTTTTATAATCATCTGTTTTTATAGGTACTTGTATAGAAGAAGCACCAAAACCCGGTAAATCTAAAAAAATCAAACGAAACTTTTGTAATTCACTTCCAAAAGCTTGTTTCATTATCTCTTTATTACTTCCCCAACCATGAAGAAAAACAATAGTATTACTTTTATCTTTATTTATCATCTCATAACTTATTGAGTAGGTAAGAGAGTTATATATTACCTCTCTAATTGCCATCTTGTTTTGTCTTTTTATATATTTTTTCTAAAATTTTAACAGCATCATTCATACGTTCATACTCTTCAATAGGTATTATAACTGCTTCAAAACGGTTATTTTTAACTATAACTAGCTTCTCTTTTTCACCACTCGTTAAACTCCTAAGTTCACTACTAAAATTACGTACAACATCAGTAGCACTTATAACTTCCTCTTGAGTAAAACTTGTCATTTTCCTTTTGCCGCCTGAATGGAATTTATATATTTATACTGAGCAGGAACTTTTACAGCTTTAGGTAAAAAATTTGCTAAGTTAGATATAGTTTTATTAAAATCATCAAAAAGATAGTTTGCCATACTTCCGGGGACTGGATTTATCTCATTTATATAAACATCCTGACCTACAACAAAAAAATCACACCTTATAAGTGACCCAGCAAAAAGTGGTTCATATAGTTTTATAAATGTATCTCTTAGTTTTTCTATCATTTCGTCACTTAAATTAGCTTCACTCACTCTCTTTGTTCTTGAAAAATCCAAATACTTCTTATCGAAATCTAAAAACTCCTCTTTTTGTGGCTCTTCAATAATAGAAAACTGATAAGTATCTGTTTTACAGCCGGCAAGATTGTACTCTTTTATTCCCTCCACAAAAGGCTCAATAACAACTTGTGTATCAAATTCAAATGCAACATCAAGAGCATAATCTAAATCATCTCTATTTTTTACAATACTTATTCCAATAGAACTACCTAATTTTGTTGGCTTAATTATAACAGGATAATCCAATTCTATATCACGTGAATTAGATGTTTGCAATATTTTATACTCCAAAGTTTTTACACCAAACTCTTTAGCATACATCTTTGTAAAAAGTTTATTGCAACTAATTGCACTTGCTTCTACTCTAGGACCTATAAAAGGTATTTCAAAAAACTCTAATAGTGAAGCTATTTTTCCATCTTCTCCATCAGCCCCATGAGAAATGTTAAGTGCTATATCAAACTCTACCCTCTTCTCACTCATCATACTTTTTTGAAAAAAACCACCATTTTTTAAAGTAAGTTTTTTATCTTTTTTATACTCACCACTACTAAATCTTTTTGAGTTTATTTTATCAGTTGGTATAAGATAAAAATCTCTACTATAATCACAAAATATATAGACCAACTCTGCTTTTAAAACCTTTTTCATAGCAATTGCACTTACTATACTTATCTCATGTTCAAAACTCTTTCCACCAAAAACAATACCAATTTTCATCTAATTCTATCCTAATTTTTTCAATGCTTCTTTTATAAGACTACTTGTATCTTTAGCCTTACATGTAGAGAGTATTTTTCTAATTTTATCTTTTTTAAATCCTAAACTCTCTAACGCCATTATAGTCTCACTTATAGAGCTATTTGTACCTACGTTATTACTTTCTAATTCAAAATCACTCAACTCTACTAAAATTCTTTTTGCACTTTTGGGGCCAATACCTGGTACTTTTTTAAATGCTTCAACACTATTTGAAGCTAAAGCACTTGCAAAATCACTTGGATTTAAAGTAGAGCATACAGCAAGAGCTGTTGAAGGACCTACGCCATTAACTTTAATCAAAGTGTCAAAAACTCTTTTTTCATCACTCTCTTTAAAACCATATAAATTATTTGCATCTTCTCTTATAATTTGTGTTGTATGTAAAAAAACTTCACCCAAATCTAAACCTGCTGAACAAAAAAGAGATACATTTACTTTGTAAGTAAATCCTGAATTAATTTTTATATGTAAAAAAGTTGGCTCTTTTTTTACTATTTTACCTTCTATTGCTATTATCAAGAACTATACTCCGATGATCTTTTAATTTCATACTGTCCATCTTCTATCTCTTTTAAAGATATTTCTCTGATAATTTCATGCTCTTTTGTATTGTAAACTATTTCTAAAGCAGGAGAAATAAGTTTAAATTTTACCTCATTAAACTCTTTCCATGGAGAGTGATTAATGATTTTTGCAGAAAACACTTTCATCTGAACTTGATTTAAATCTTCTTTTAAATTTTTTAGTTTATGTTTGTCATCTTTATACTTTTTTAATGACTCATTATACTCATTTACACTTTTTTGAAATTCTCTTATCTTAGCTAAAAGAGTTGCAGGAGGAATTTTACCATCGTGCTTAAGCTCAAGTATCTTCTCTTGTACCATTTTTACTGTTGGTTTAGTTTTATCAATAACTCTTTTTTTCTCTTCAAGATGCTTTGGAATTTGTTTTAATTTAAGAGATAAATCTTTTATCTCTTTTGTTATATTATCTATACTCTCATTAAACTCTTTTGTCATACTAGGATCAATCAAAAACTTATTATTTGCACCTTTTAACTCTTTAATCTCTATTGTATCTGAAGCTGTAATGCTAACATTAGATGCTAACTCTTCAATAACTATATTTTTACCTATAATTTCCCCACCAATTGCCTGTTTAACATTGATTATATCGCCTATAATCTTGCCTCCTTCTAGTCTATCAACGTTAACTTCCTCAGCAGTAACAGTACCACGATGAATAGTGATTTCTGCAGTTTTGGCTTCAATAATAGATGTCTGATGAGTTTGACCTCCAATAGTCAATTTTTCTGCTTTTAATTTTGCCCCACTTGCTACATTACCTTTTATATTAAGCTCGTAAGTTTCCACACTCATACCAGGTCCTATAGCATCTTTGAAAACATCATCTTCAGTTATATTTATCTTAACTTCTGCACTTATATCTGTTTCAATAGAACCCGTAGTTTTAAAACTTACCTCATCTACTTCCATATTTTCTTGTATATCAAATGAACCAGGACTGTCTTCTGTTACATAGCCATTTTTACCTGCTACATATCTTATCCTCTCTTCATCCTCTTTTTTTAAAATATTTTCTGTATGATTTATAAGCATCTCTTTATCTGCTTGTGGCTCTTTTACAGGTATAAATTTACCTTGGCAATTACGTCCAGGAGTTCCAACTTGAGGCTTAATATACTCCATAATACAATCACCTTCAGATACGGCCTGTATATACCCTCTTTTAGAGTAATCTACTCTACCTTGTTCATCTTCACTCTTTGAAAGATTCTTTTTATAATGATATATAAAATCATCATTTATAGGTAATATAGGATCTATTCCTTGGCAGACAACAAACATACTCTCTTCACTCATAATTCCATTTACTCTTATACCTGAAACTACTGTTTTTATCTCTTTATGCATTAATTCATCAAGTATACCCACGAGAATACCTGCTCTAATTTTCTTTTTATTTATCTCTTCTATAATTTTATTTTCTATTTTAGAAAAATATTTAACCTCTATATCTTTTTTTATAGTTACTATTACCTTAGTAAGTGCTTTATTGCCTCCAAGAACTATAGGAGGTAAAATAGGCGCATGGTCATCCTCTTCAATTTTAAAAATATCTACTTTATACATCTGTTTTATTTTTAAATCTTGATTTAAAATAAACTCTTTCTCTTTAAACTGCTTAAGTTTTTCTTTATCTGCTTCTTGCCAAACATCATCTTTTCCTAATAAATAAGATGTTTTAACTTTTATGATTTTAAAATCAAGTTGAGATAAAGATAGATTATTAGCTGCGGCTATACTTTTTATCTCTCTAGGTATATTTTCACTTTCAACAATAATAGACTTAAACTCTGGTTTTTCATTTTCTTTATTTTTCTTTTCTTCAGAGTTATCACCCATAATTTTATCAAAAAGTCCCATTTCGTTTCCTATATTTTTTAAGAATAATAGACATTATACTAAAAAAAGATTAATTAACCCAAAAAACAGCCCCTTTTAGCTACTATTCTATATGATTTTTAAAAATTTTTTTACAAATAGCATTGGTATATTAGTATCACGTATATTTGGTTTAACCAGAGACCTTCTTACAGCTTCCATATTAGGGGCAAATATATATAGTGATATATTTTTTGTTGCATTCAAGCTTCCAAATCTCTTTAGACGTATTTTTGCAGAAGGTGCATTTAGCCAAAGCTTTATACCTGCTTTTATAAACTCAAAAAACAAATCTATATTTACATATAAAATTTTCTCAAGATTTTTTATTTTTCTTATATTCTTATCATTTATAGTTACAATTTTTAGTGGTTTTTTTGCTAAGCTAATCGCACTTGGATTTGATGATAAAACTCTTGCTGTTGCTGCTCCTCTTGTTGCTATAAACTTTTACTATCTACCACTTATATTTGCTGTTACTTTTTTAGGATCACTTCTACAATACAAAAACCACTTCGCAACAACTGCATTTTCAACAGCACTACTAAATATAGCTTTAATTAGCTCTTTACTACTTACGAATGGTATGGAAAAACTAGAAATAGTTTATGCAATGAGTTATGCTGTTATCATTGGTGGAGCGTTACAACTACTCACACATATAGTTGCAATTAAAAACAGAAATCTTATGAAACTATTTAAATATGGTTTTACAAATAAGAAAAAAGATAGAATAAAAAATGAAAATAGAAGATTTTTTAAATCCTTTTCTCATGCTATTTTAGGCAATTCAACTCCTCAAATATCTGCTTTTTTAGATACTTGGATAGCTAGTTTTTTACTTACTGGAAGCATAAGTTATCTCTATTATGCAAACCGTATATTTCAGCTTCCTTTAGCTCTATTTGCCATTGCACTTAGCGTAGGAGTCTTTCCAAAAATTGCAAAACTTATAAAAAACAATAAAAAAGAGGATGCGCTTATACTTTTTAAAAATGGTTTTTGGTTTTTACTATTTTTACTTACTCTTTCAGCAATAGGTGGTTTTATACTTAGCCAAGAGATAGTAAAACTACTCTTTCAAAGAGGAGCATTTAGTTCTCAAGACACTATAAAAAGTGCAGAAGTTTTACAAATGTATTTAGTTGGTCTTATTCCTTATGGATTAGCAAAACTCTTCTCTTTGTGGCTCTATGCGACACTTAGACAAAAAGAAGCAGCAAAAATAGCATTTTATGCTCTTACAACAAATATATTACTTTATACTATTTTAGTTGAGCCTTTAGGTGTTAAAGGATTAGCACTTGCAAGCTCTTGTGCAGGTATTGTTCTTTTAGGTTTTACAGTATATTCATTTGGTCTAAGAGAGTTTTTAGATATAATACGCGACAAAAAACTATTTATATTTGTTGGAATACTCTTAGTCTATATTCCAACTCTTTTATAT
>CAZIAJ010000095.1:0-7597 GCA_964537565.1 uncultured Sulfurospirillum sp. | reverse complement strand
CACTTATTGCCAAAGCACACATTATTGATAGGTATAATTTCTTGCCCATTTACCAATCTCCCTTTTGTCAAATTTTAAGTATGAAACTATACATAAAAATCGCAAATTAATTGTTAAGAGATAGGGGAAATATGGACTTATATGTAAATTAACGATTATTTAACAATCTTTAGATAAACTGCAAACAAAGGAATACCCTGTATTCTAAAATTATTTAAACGGAGATATAGAATGAAAAAAATACTACTGAGTATATGTATACTCGCAATTGGTCTAAGTGCTGCACAAATGCAAAATTATAGAGCAGTACCAATGGATAAAGCTACTTTGGTAAAACAAGGTAAAGAGAAGATGTATTGTAGTGTGTGCGGTATGACACTACCTATGTTTTATAGAACAAATCATGCTGCTGATCATGATGGTATACACGATCAATACTGTTCAATTACTTGTGCTATTGAAGATAAAGTTATCAATGGTAGAAAACTTACAAATTTTAGAGTTGTTGATAATACTACTTTAAAACTTATACCTTCAAAAGATGCTTTTTTTGTAGTAGGTAGTAAAAAACCAGGAACAATGAGTAGTATAAGCAAGTACGCTTTTGGAACAAAAAAAGCGGCATTAGCATTTCAAAAAGAAAATGGTGGAAAGATTATGGGCTTTGATGAGCTTGTAAAACTGGTTGAAAAAAATCAAGCTAAAGATATGGCTGCAACTAAAAAGAGACAAGCTAAAGCTATCAAAAAAGGTGCAATGATGTACAGTAAGATGTGCAAGAAAACAGATAAAAAGTTTATCTCTACTGCACAAGCAAAATCTTTCATAAAACAGAGTAAAATATGTGGAAATATCAAAGGTAAAAAACTTCAAGCTATAGCTATGTATCTAGCTAAAACAAACAAATAATTCCTCCTATAAAAAAGTTCCAATCATATGTAATGATTGGAACTTTTTTTATCTAATAAAATCTATGAATTTCTTCCATAAGATTGTCAATTGTTACATGCTCACCTTTTTGGCTTAAAAATTCATTGAGATACTTTTCACTAGCATCTATACCATCTTTTGATTCAATATCTACAAGTTTTTTATACAAAGGAAGTAGAACTTCTGTTATATGTTTAGAAGTTGCCTTTCTATATGCTTTATAACCTACTATCTCTTTAGTATTTATATCTCTCATTGTTTCAAAATGAGTAAATACCCAATAATATCTTCCATCTTTTGCCATGTTTTTAATAACAGCTAATATATTTTTACCAGCTTTAATCCTATCCCAAAGTAGTTTAAATATAACTCTTGGCATATCAGGATGCCTAACAATACTGTGTGGTTGTCCTATAAGTTCTTCTCTACTATACCCTGAAATCTCAGCAAAATAATCATTACATGAGGTAATAATACCTTTTGTATCTGTTTGCGACTCTATATATTTACTTCTATCTAATACAATCTCTTCATCTACTGGTTTGATTTTATTCATTTTAACTCCGATAATATTTTTTTTCTTATTTTAGGATTTGTCATATTTTCACCTCTTAACATTTTTAGAGTCATTTCATCAAAGCTTATAAAACCATTTTTTTTGTTTTCATAAGCTCCAAAACCATAATGCATAGGCGTTGAATCACTAATGCTAAAAAACACATCTTCTACTTTTTTCCATATTTTTGTATCTTGTGTAAAAAACCAAATTGTAGTATCTTTTGCGTCTATTTTACTCTCATTTAGCCATAAAATAGCACACCCTGGATCATCAAAAAAATGAGTTTTATTATCTTTTGTTATGATTTGAACAGTATGAGCTTTTCCTACTATAAACATATGACACTGTGGACACTGTACTTTGTTATCTTTTACTTCTAAAGGGAGTTTTTTTATGTTTTCTATCTCAGTTGCACTTTTATTTACTATACTTATATAATAAAAAATCCCAATCATCGCTATAATTGGGAAAAATACAAGTATGACTTTTTTCATTACATATCCAAATATCTAATAAGTCCAATTGTTACTTTTTCAAATGGCATAACTCTAGTTCCACCGTACTTTATCTTAAATAAATTTGCACTGTAGCTATCTTTAAAAGGTATCAAGTCATCCCCATGTGGACCAGCTACACGACTTCCAAAAACATATACTGATCTTTTAGCATCTTTTTTTGTTCCATTTAAATAATCTTGGATATATATATCTTTTATCTTTGAATCTAAAAACTTATGCTTTAAAAAGTACTCTTGATGAAAATATACTTGCATCATCGCTTTTACTGATACAAACTGAACAACCTTGCCATTTTCTAAAGTAGCTTCACATAAAAATTTTGGATACTTTTTTAGAGGAATCTGATATGCAAAATCACTTGCATTATTATCTAGTAACTTTATCCCTGCACTAAAAACACTAACTGACACTAAACAAATAACTAAAATAAACTTTTTCAAATCAACTCCTACAATAAATCTTTTTTCTTAAATGCAACAAAACCAAAATACGAGAACAGTAATCCTAGCACAATAGGGTAAACAATAGAGTAAACAATCAATAAATTGGCTCCAAGAGTATCTAGCAAATAATAAGCTACAGGACCTATAACTGTTAGCTCTGGATCAAATAAAGAGATTGCTCCTATCCTAAATACTTCAATAGGGTTAAGCAAAGCAGTAGCTATAATAACTTCATCGCCAATCCTACCTTGCAACATCAAACCAATCAAGGCAATATCAATAAAAGCTAACAATATAATCCAAATCATAAAAGAGCTTCCAATAGCAATATCAGTTGATTTTACTATAGTTGATATAAAAAAAGCAATACCTAAAAAAACAAAACTCATAGCAAATAGTAATCCTGAATATAAAAATATCATATTCCAAGGTAGATTTCCACCTTTAGTTAGTCCAAATATAACACCTAAAAATAGTGCCAAAATAACTGGTAAAAATACTGTTAAAAACCTACCTAACATTTTTCCCCAATAATAGTTATTTAATGATATTGGAAATGAAAGCATATACTCTAGGACATTGCTCTCTCTATCTCCACTTATAGATTTTACAGTCGTTATAAGTATAAATATAGGTAATATTATAATAGTTACTTGTATAAATATCAGAAGCATTCTACTAAGTCCAGTAAATCCCATAACTACTGAGTCTGAAACACCTGTTATAAAAAATAGTGCCATCAATCCACCAAAAACTATCGAATAAACATAAAACCACTTTGAACGTAGAGACTCTTTTACATCTAAATATGCCACTAAAAATAGGTTTTTCATCTGTTTTTTCCTAACTCTTTTACTTTTTGTACATTAAATTTTTCTACTTTATATATAATCTTTATAGCTTCATCTAACGATACAAGCTTTTTATCCTTTGGTTTAGTCTGTTCAGTATAAGCAGCCAAACCATACGCCATAGGAGTTATACTCTCATCAGTATAGTAAGCAGTTCTAGCATCAATCCACTTTCCATCTTTTGCATCTGTTATCCAAAATATAGCTTCATCTCTCCAAGGTATTTTTTCTTCATCTAACCATAAGATTCCACAGCCTATATCATCAAACTTATAAGATTTCCCACTTTTAGGATTTATAATCTCAAATGCAAATTTTCTTTCGCTAATCGCCATTTTGCATCTCTCACACATATCTCTATCCCAATGAACTTTAACAACCCCACCTATCTCTTTTTTTTCACAACCAATTATAAATAACCCAACCAATATGAGTAACAAAATAGATAAATTAAATCTTTTCATCTTCAACTATCTTCCCTAAATCCATATAAACTTTTCTATTTATAAGGTTTTCTATCTCATCTAATCTATGTGTTATAAATAGAGTTGAACATGATTTATTTAAATCTTTTAAAAGAGTATAAAAATGATCTCTTGCTTTTGGATCTAAATTTGCTGTTGGCTCATCAAAAACCAACAAAGAACTCTTCTTAGAGAGTGCAATTGCGATAAGTAATTTTTGTTTCATACCACCCGAAAGCTTTAAAAACTGTTTATTAAGATTGCTTTTAAGATCCAAATCCATTTTTGAAGCTTCTTCAAAAATCAACTCTTTTGAAACTCCTGAACTTTTTGCTATAAAAGATATCATCTCATCTAGTGTTAATCTAATCGGAGGTGGAAGTTGAGGAATAAAACTTATATCTCGCAAAACTTCAACTCTCTGTTTTATTGGGTCATGCCCATTTACTAAAATAGTACCTTTGTTTATATGATAAAATCCTAACATTGCTCTTATTAGAGTAGTTTTACCAGCACCATTTGGCCCCATCATTGCAATTCTATCACCTTGAGAAATTTGCATACTTACATCATCAAGAACTTTAGCGCCTTGAAAAATCTTTGTTAAATTTTTTATATCTACTAACATTAGACCAAATCTTTCAATCTAAAATCTAATTTATACGCATCTGTATGACAAACATCAAAACATCTTCCGCATAAAATACAATCACCATTTTTAATGTACTCTTCTGTTTTGTTTTTATCTTTTCTTGCTTTGTCATGTTTTGGTTTTATAAACTCTAAAACATGATCTTCAGGGCAAACAGCTATACAAGCAGAACAGTGATCACACTTATCCATATCCCATTTTATTCTTGTCAATCCAATCCAGCCTACTAGGTTATATGTAGTTCCAACTGGACAGATATATTTACACCACCCTCTTCTTGAAAAAAAGATTTCAAATAGAAGCACAACAACAACCCAAACAAGCGCTAAACTCCAACCATAAGATATAAAGCGACTTATAATTCCAATAGGATTAAAAACTTCAAATACTAAATATCCATCTATAAACGCTGCCAATAAAAATATAGCCCAAAAAGCAAAGCGTATATTGGGATTAAAACTTCTCTCTTTGATTATCTTTTTTGCTACAAGTCTAAGATGTATTTTTTCACCAATTTCACTTAGAAGACCATAAGGACAAACCCAAGCACAATAAGCTTTACCACCAACAAAAAAGTAAAACACAATAAGAGTTACACTACCTATAAGAACATTTATATGAACACTATAATCAGATGCAAAAATCTGTAAAGCAGTAAATGGATCTATAAGATGAAATCCTAAAAGTCTTGAGCCATTTAGAGTTCCTTCTAGTAGCTGAACATCTATATAAAATGATAAGAAAAAAGCTAAGTTTAGTACAATTATACTTATCCATCTCCATCCACGCCAAGAGAGCCTAGACTTACCTTCTTTATTTTTGCTAAAAAATGTACTAAGAAAGGAAGCATTAACTAACTCCCTTACCGAACCTTTATATCTATCCATTTTTATCTCTTTTATTTTTTAATGTTATCAAGCTTTGATTGAAACTGTCCAATTTCTTCAGAAAGTTCGACTAATTGTGCATTATTTAAATTTCCTAATAATCCGTACATTACATAGTTTTTCTTTTTACCAGATTTAAAATCTTGTAAATTTTGTAAAATTTTCTCTTTTGTTTGTCCTATAAGTTTAGGTCCAATTATACCTTCACCAGCAGAACCATGACAAGAAGAACAGTTTTTCTTATAGAGTGGACTTACTTTAAAAAGTGCAACATTTCCAGCTTTATCTCTTAAAGCTTTTAATTTTTCATCCATTTCATTATTGACCTTTGAAGTAGTGCTTTTAGAACTACCTGTATTAACTACAACATTTTTATTTAGCTTAACTTTTATTTGACTTTTTTCTATCAATTCAGAGATTCTTTGCATCTTATTTACCTCTTTATCTAAGCTATATACATATGTAAATGCCCAAATACTTAGTACAACTGCAAGCCCCGCTATTATATGTTTTATCATTTTCCTTCCCTCATCTCTCTTATTTGTTTATTAAAATCTGCAATCTCTTTTGCCATTACTTTTAGTTTTTCATCACTTATTTGACTAACTAACTCTTTCATAAGCACATTTTTTCTTTTTCCTGTTTTAAAATCATTAATTCTTTCATAAATAAAATCTTTATCTTTATCTAATAAAGATGGTCCTATGATTCCATTTGCATAATCATCATGACAAGCAGCACACTTTACGACATAATCATGACTTAATCTTTTTATCATCATAGTTATTCTAACTTTTTCATATGGTGATTTTATATTAAGGTATGCATCTATAGTTGTTCTTACTTTAGTATCTTCGCTATTATATTTTGTTGCATTTTTTTCTTTATTATATGCATAATAAAATTGCCCGCTATTCTCTTTTGATACTTCTTTAGTTGTGTTTTCTTTCACTACATTTTTTGTTACTTTAATTGGCGAAGGCTCAGCTACATTTTTTGCTTCTTCTTTTTCATCTTTTTGCCCACATCCACTAAGTAACACCAAAGCTAAAGTGGTTGATACAACTATTAATTTCTTATGCATTTTTTTTACCTTTTCCATATATATCTGAGTAACTTTTACCAGGGATAATCTTAATTATATCCACAGGACACATCTCAACACAAACACCGCACCCAACACAAGCTTCTCTTATCTCAGGAATAAGTCCACCATCCTTTTTTATCATTCCAATTGCATCAGTTGGTGTTGGAAATGGACACATAGTCGCACACAAAGTACACGGTTCATTTTTAGTTTTTTCTAACTTAACTAAAACCTCTTTTTGTAACTGCTCTTTTTCATTTTCATCACCTCTTACATCAACTTTTTTACTATCTTGTTCAGTTGATGATAGTATTTTAGTATGATTATAGATGTTATCTATTGCACTTTGAGGTACATTTTTGTTTGTCAATGCCAAACAAGCGTTTATATTGTTAATAACTGCTATACCCATATCTACATATTTTATATTATCATGTTCATGATCCAAAGCTCCTGTTGGACAAGCTAGCATACAAGGAAATGCTTCACAAAGATAGCAACCTCTTTTACTTGGGTCTATAAAAGCCATGCCAACACTTGCTCCACCATCTATATCTTCTAGTTCTATTGCGTCATAAGGACATACTTGAAGACATTGTCCACACTTGATACATAGCTTTAAAAACTGCTCTTCACTAACAGCTCCTGGTGGTCTTAGTATAAGCTCACTTGATTTTAGATTTGGAGCAAAATATATACCTGCACTTGCAGCCACACCTAAAACTCCCAATCCTGTCATCTGTCTTACAAATTTTCTTCTTTTTTTATCTTCTAAAGTCAAAGGATATCTCCTATATTTATCTTTGGATGCGAATCTTTCGCCAATTCTACTGGTTCAGAAATTGGTGCTAATTTAGCTAAAAAATTTATGATACCAATAACAGGTGAACCATAAAAAAACTTCAAACTAGGATTAAAAAACCACATTTTATCTGCATAATAACGCTCTACATGAGGTGTATCACCTATACCATCATTGTTTCTATCAAATCCTTGATAATTATCCCAATAATTTCCATCCCAAACATTTAATTCTACTTTTGTATTATAAGAGTCATTTATTATATTTTCTATATTACCCTTAATAATATTATTTTTAAAAATATTTGCAATACTAAGTGAATGAAAATGTACAGCTTCACTATTATATAATAGTTTATTGTTACTTATATAGTTGTGAGTATCTGGCTGGAAAGGAGATCTATC
>CAZIAJ010000094.1:0-7619 GCA_964537565.1 uncultured Sulfurospirillum sp. | reverse complement strand
AGGAAGAGTGTATATAAGTATATTTGGTAAAAGATAGATATATAAAAGCCCCAATTCAGAAAAACTTATTTTTATTACAGCTGTTATACTTGCAATTTTTATAAAAAATACAACAGAAGTTATAAAAAATAGTGTAAAAAACAAAGAAGAAAATAGTGAGCTAAAGTGTTTTAAAAGATAGTTATTTACTCTACCCATAAATCATCCTTAAGATTGACATAATTTCTGGCTTGAATACCCAAGTTAAGTATAAACCAAGAGCCAAGAAGGGTATAAAGGGTAACTCATAGCCTTTTTTCTTAATGATCATAAAAACAGGGAGTGCTATAAGTGCCGAGATGTAAATTGCTGCAAGTCCAAGTTCTACTCCGAGAGTTGCTCCAATTATACCAGCTATGATGATATCAGCTTCTCCCATTGCTTCTTTTTTGATAATCCAAGAGACTAAGATACGAAGTAAAGCAAATCCACCAGCAAGTAAAAGTGCATCATTTAATGAAATCAAAAAATCATCTACAAACAGAGATACAAAAAGAGCGGGTATACTTATAGAATCAGGAACAGCTTTGTATTTTAAATCTATAACACTAAGTGCTAGTAGCATTGTAAATAGAGTCGAAATTATAAGTGCATCTGCAACAGTATCTGTTTGCATAGCAGTGCTTAAGAATATAAAAGTAGTTAAAGCTTCTATAATTGGGTATTGAATTGAAATTTTTTCTTTACAAAATGAACATTTACCACTAAGAAAAAGCCAAGATAAAATAGGTATGTTATGGTACCATTTAAGTGGGTGTTTGCATGTTACACAGTGAGAAGCAGGAAATGATATACTCTCGCCTTTTGGAATTCTGATAATAACCACATTTAAAAATGAGCCAACTGCCAGCCCAATAAAACCGAAAAATATAATAAATGCTAAAGTTGATGTAATCATAATGCTCCAAATCTCCTTGATGTTCTTCTATATTTTGAGAGTATTGTTTCAAGCTCTCCTGTGCTAAAGTCTGGCCATAAAGTGGCTGTAAAAAATAGTTCAGCATATGCACTTTGCCAAAGAAGAAAGTTTGACAATCTTTGATCTCCACCAGTTCTTATAAGTAAGTCTACATCGGGAAAATCAGATGTGTCTAAAAGCTTATCAATATCTTTTTCTTTTAATATTTTACCATCTTTTATAGCATGGTTTACTGCTCTTGTTATTTCATCTCGAGAACCATAATTTATGGCTAGTATCTGAGTCATACCTGTACATGTAGAAGTTTTAACTTTTATACTTAAGATGGTTTTTTGTAAGCTCTTTGAAAACTTACTAATGTCACCAATAACATCAAATTTAATATTATTTTGCAAAAATGTCTTTAACTCTTTTTTTAAAAATTTATTTAGAAGTTTCATTAGAAACTCTATCTCAGTTTTTGGACGTTTCCAGTTTTCGGTACTAAAAGCATATAGTGTTAAGTATTCAACACCTATTTTTGCACAGTACTCAGTAATGATTCTTACATTTTTAGCACCTTGTTCATGCCCACTAGAACGACGTTTTTCTTGACGTTCTGCCCAACGTCCGTTGCCATCCATTATGATTGCTAAGTGTTTTAAATCATTCATATTTTTAAATCCAATATAAGTTTATCTAAATTATATAGTGGCTCTATCGGTTTTATAGTTTTAATAAATGTTGTAATATTTGATTTTTTTAGATAATAGTATGTTTTAGAAAATAGTACTTCAAGATTAAAAACTCCTCCGCTTATATGTCCTCTTAGAGGTCCAAGAGAGTGAAAAGCACAGTAAAACTCCATATATTTAGGCCCTAGTTTGATTTGTAATAGATTTGTTTTCCCATTGTGTTTTAATGGGAGGTGTATAATCTCTTCTTTAAGAGCTAAAAGCATATCACTAAAAAGTAAGAAATCCTTTTTTTTTGTTTTATTGTTTTCTAAATTTTCTATTAGCCACTCTTTAAAAGTACTTATTGGTGATGGTACTTGAGATATTTGAGTTAAAAATTCACTTATTTCTATATCTAAAAATCCATCATCATTTTGTAAAAAAGATGGTTTTTTTACAAGGTTTGAGATTGTAATGACTCCATTTTTATTCTCTCCAAAACTTCCCCAATATTTTGAACCAAGCTCAAGTTTTTTTTGGCTTTTAGTTGTGAACTCTTTTCTTCCTAAAAGTAATCTATATCTATCTAGTCCAAGCTTTTTTAAGACTTCAATTGTTATAGGCAGTGAGCCATTAAACTGCATGGATCCTCTAGCATTTGCATTTGTATCTATATTTGCTAGTTTTGAGATAGTGTTTATCATAACTCTTTTGATAATTCCACTATTTGTTTTGCTATATCTAGTTTTGTTGATAATTCAATCTCTTTTTGTTTAGTTTTGGTTATAAATGTAATTCTGTTTTTATCACTTCCAAAACTATTTTGATTTTTAAGTATATTTAGACATACGGCATTTAGTGATTTTTTTTCTAGCATTTTTTTTGCATTTTTTAAAGCTGTAGTACTATCCATCTCCGCTTTAAAACCTATAGTTTTTATATCTTTTTTATCAAGTTCTAATAGAATATCTTCATTTTTAATAAGCTCAAGACACCACTTATCTCCAAGTTCATCTTTTTTTAGTTTTCCACTCTTTACCTGTAATGGCACAAAGTCGCTGATAGCTGCACACATAACAAGGTATGAGCCTTTGGATATAGTGCTGTTTATAGCCTCTTTATACTCTTTTGTTGAGTTTACATGTAGAGTCTCTACATGTAAAGATTTTTTTGAGCTAATTAGTGTAACATCTGCACCAGCTAAAAAATACTGATAAGCCAAAGCATCTGCTTGTTTTCCACTAGAAAAGTTTGTAAGACATCTTACATCATCTATCTTTTCTACACTTCCTCCACCAGTAATTATAACTTTTTTACCACTCCAAAATAGATCTTTTAGAAGCTCACGAGCAGTTATATCAAATATCTTTTTAGGCTCAGCTAAAGCACCAGTTCCTACATCGTTACAAGCTAAAAGTTTATTTTGAGGTTCACATGATATAAAACCTAAACTTTCAAGTTTTTTAAGACTCTCTTTTGTTATAGGATTTAGTATCATATTTGTATTGGCTGATGGTGCGATAATGATTTGTTTATTAAAAGCCAGTATAGTTTGAGTTAAAAGGTTATCAGCAATGCCATTTGCTAGTTTGTTTATACTATTTGCTGTTATTGGTGCTATAACAAAAATATCTGCCCACTTTCCAATATGAATATGATTTAGATCATTTGCCCAGCTTTCACTTTTTGCATGTAAGACCTCGTTTTGGCTAATAGCTTCAAATGTAAGAGGGGTAATAAATCTTTTTGCCTCTTCGCTCATAATAACTTTTACATTTGCATTTGCTTTTACAAAAAGACGAATAATTTCTAAAGTTTTATAGATGGCAATACTTCCAGTTACTCCTATGAGAATATTCTTGTTTTTTAGCACTATTTTTCTCCCTTGTGCTTGTCACTATTTGTAAGAAAGAACTTATAGAAAAAGTTATCTAATATCTTCATTTTAGGTCTTGCAATTGCTAAACTACCTTTTTTCACACTTTTTGTAACAGTTGTTCCACTTGCTATTATGACATCATCTTCTATCGTAAGAGGGGCAATAAGTTGAGAATCACTTCCTACAAAAACATTTTTGCCTATGATTGTTTTATATTTTGCTTTGCCATCGTAGTTACAAGTAATTGTTCCGCATCCTATGTTTGTGCCACTATCTATTTCACTATCTCCCAAGTAGCTTAGGTGTCCAGCTTTAACTCCATTGAGAGTTGATTTTTTTATCTCAACGAAATTACCTATTTTTGAGTCTATTAAAACTGATTTTGGTCTGATTCTTGCCATCGGTCCAACTTCTGAGTTTTTTAGCATACTATCTTCTATAACAGAGTTTGTTTTTATATGTGAATTTATAATTTTAGAGCCTTTTAAAACTGAAACACCACTCTCTAATACTGACTCTCCTTCTATAATAACATCACTTTCAATATATATAGTTTCAGGCAGTCGCATGGTAACACCAGCTTCCATAAAACGTCTTTTAATTCTTTTTTGCATTATCTCTTCAGCGATGCTAAGATGATATTTAGAGTTGACACCCATAAATATCTCTTCATCTACCTCTATCGCTTTTACATCTATATTTTGCTCTTTTGCTATACTTACTAAGTCTGTTATATAGTACTCTTTTTGAGTATTTTTATTTGATAACTTTGGTAAGTTTTCTTTTAAAAATTCTGTTTCAAAAAGATAAACTCCAGCATTTACATTTTTTATGTTTAGTTCATTTTTATTAGCATCTTTATGTTCAACTATTTTAGATACATTATGATTACTATCCATAACAACTCTTCCATAACCTGTTGGGTCGATACAAACAAAGCTACTCATAACTACTTTTGCACTTTTATTAAAAAATGCTTTCATATCATTTGCTTCAAGTAGAGGCATATCACCATTGAGTACTAAAACTTTTTCATATTTTGGTTTGACACTCATGATAGCTCCACCAGTACCAGGGAAGTTTTCATGGTCTTGAAGTACATAAGTTATGTTTTTGAAGTTTTTATTTAAAGTGTCTTTTACTAAATCTGCTTGATGGTGGAGGATAACATGTATATCATCTGAAATTTTTTTAGCCTCTTTTATAATGTGATGAAGCATTGAAAATCCGCTTATTTTATGTAGTACTTTGGGCTTTTTTGATTTCATTCTTGTACCAAATCCAGCAGCCATGATAGCAATCGAAGTGTTCATTTATAACTTTCCTCTAAATTGTTTATATAAATAGCCGATATTTTAACTAAATAATGTTTTAATCGTTATAAAATGGTTCTTTTAACCACTTTTTAACATAAAAACAAATAAAATGATAAAAATTATAGTTTTTAAAAGGCAAGGACGCACATGGATTTAGGAACAGTCGTTGGTTTAGTACTTACGTTAGCACTTCTTTTTGGTGCGATGGCAATGGGTGTTGGTATCGGTCCTTATATCGATATACCATCTGTTTTAATTGTTTTTGGTGGTACGACAGGTGTTCTTTTGGTTGGCTTTAAAATGGAGCAGATGAAAAACTTGTCAAAGATATTTATGATAGCTATTAAGCCTCCACAAGTTGATGTTCCAGCACTTATAAAAAAGATGGTTGATTACTCTACAAAAGCAAGACGTGATGGTATATTGGCTCTTGAAGCGGATGCAAACAGCGAAGAGAATGAATTTTTAAAAAAAGGTCTTTCTATGGCAGTTGATGGCAACGAGCCTGATACTATAAGAGATTTGTTAGAGATTGATATGGAACAAACAAGTTCTCGCCACCAATCAAATGCACAAATTTTTGATCAAATGGGTGGTTTTTCTGGTGCGATGGGTATGATTGGTACACTTATTGGTCTTGTTGCAATGCTTTTAAATATGGCTGACCCTTCAGCTATTGGTCCATCTATGGCTGTTGCATTACTTACAACAATGTATGGTGCTATGATAGGAAATATTGTAGGTGGTCCTATTGCAAATATACTTGGTATAAGAGATGCTGATGAGACTTTAGCAAAGACTCTTATACTTGAAGGTATAATGGCCATACAAGCAGGAGATAATCCTAGAACTTTAGAGGGTAAACTGTTGTCTTTCTTACCACCTAAAGAGAGAACTTCTCAATTTGATTAGGATAATATAATGGGAAAAAAACAAAAGTGCCCTGATTGTCCAAAATGTATGCCAGGATGGCTTGCAGCTTTTGGTGATTTGATGTCACTACTTTTATGTTTTTTTGTTCTTTTACTTTCTATGTCTACAATGGATGCAAAAAAGATACAAGAGGCTATAGGTTCACTAGCAGGTGCTTTGAGTGTACTTGAGGGTGGAACAAAAACTGAAATTAGTCGTGAGCGTCAACAACAAGCAAGTCCCATAGAGTCACAAGAAGAGACTGCCAATAGAGTTGTTACGACTTCGTTAAAAAAAGCAATAACAGAAATAAATGAAATGTTAAAATCATCTGGTGGACCAGAAATTCAGCTAGAAGAGGCTGAAGATGGTTTTGTTATTAGACTTCCAGATGGATTACTTTTTAAACCTGGAAGCGCTATTATACAAAATGCAGATGCGCTTCTGTTTTTAAAACGTATAGCATTAATCATACAAAAATTACCAGAAAATCTACATGTAAGAGCAACAGGACATACAGATATAAATCCTCCTGATGCTACAAGCCCTTATAAAGACAATTGGGAGCTTTCAACTGCTAGAGCTGTAAGTGTTGTAAAAGAGTTGATAAAAGATAGAATTGACCCAAAAAAGATTGAAGCTGCTGGAAAAGCAGAGTTCGATCCAATTACATCAAATGCTACAGAAGTGGGAAGAGCTAAAAATAGAAGAGTTGATTTACAATTTTTTTCATTTGATAGTGGAACAAAAGATAAAGCTAAGAAAAGTATATTAGATACAACTGCGAAGGTAAAATAGTTGAAGAAAATAGTTCTACTTTTTTTGCTATTAAGTACCAATTTGCTTATTGGTGCAGATACAATTCCAACTGTAAATCTTAGTTTAAGTGCTCCAAATTCTCCAGAGCAGTTAGTAACTAGCTTAAATTTATTGGTTGTTCTTACTATACTTGTATTAGCACCATCTATGGTGTTTATTGGAACAAGTTTTTTAAGATTGATTGTAGTTTTTTCATTTTTACGTCAAGCTTTAGGAACTCAGCAGATGCCACCAAATCAAGTTTTGGTAGCACTAGCTTTAATCTTAACATTTTTTATTATGGAGCCAATTGCCACTAACTCTTATAATATAGCAGTAAAGCCATATTTAGCTCAAGAGATAGGGTATCAAGAAGCATTTGTAAAAGGTGTTCAACCTTTTAAAGCTTTTATGGTTAGAAACACGAGAGAAAAAGATTTAGCTCTGTTTTTTCGTATAAGAAAACTTGAAAATCCTAAAAATATAGAAGAGGTTCCACTTACTGTGGCAATGCCTGCTTTTATAATAAGTGAATTAAAAACAGCTTTTCAGATAGGCTTTTTACTATACCTTCCATTTTTAGTTATAGATATGGTAGTGGCTTCAGTTCTCATGAGTATGGGTATGATGATGCTCCCACCTGTTATGATATCTTTGCCATTTAAACTACTGGTTTTTGTACTAGTTGATGGTTGGAATCTTTTAGTTGGTAATTTAGTAGCTAGTTTTCATTAGTATAATGGAATTGTTATTATAAATATTGTTCCTTTATCTGTATTTTCGAAAGTAAGGGTACCATGAAAATTATTTTCAACAATCATTTTTGACATATAAAGGCCTATACCTGTTCCTTGAGATTTAAATTTTGTAGTAAAATATGGTATAAAAATTTTATCTTTTATCTCGTCTGAAATTCCAAGAGCATTATCTTCTATTGAAATAGTTACTTGATTATCATCCAATTTAGTGTTGATATATACTTTTGGATTTTTTATCTTGTTTGAGGATAAAGCATCTTTTGCATTATTTAAAATATTTAACATTACTTGTTCTAATTTTTGTTTATCTCCTTGCAATATTATGTCTTTTTTACAAAAACT
>CAZIAJ010000093.1:0-7702 GCA_964537565.1 uncultured Sulfurospirillum sp. | reverse complement strand
ATACTAAACTGCTACCCATTTTTTTTCAACTAAAAGTTCATCGCCACAAAAAATTTGTCCAAAAAACAGATCTCCACTTTTTACAATGCCAACACCTTTTGGAGTTCCACTCATAACTATATCCCCATCTTCAAAACTAGAAAAACTTTCTATCTCTTTTAACATCTCTTCTGGTTTATAAAGCATATGAGTAACTGAGCCATCTTGCATAAGTTTATCATTTATAAAAAGCTTTACATGTAAAGAATCTGTTGCTCCACTAAACTTTACAAAATTACTAAAAACAGAAGCACCATCAAAAGCTTTTGCTCTTTCCCACGGAAGACTTTTCTCTTTTAGCTTACTCTGCAATTCTCGTTTTGTTAAATCAAGTCCAAACCCAACACCACTAATTTTGCCATCTAAAATCATAAAAGAAATTTCCCCTTCGTAGTGAATAGGCTCATCTTTACATGTAAGTAGTTTGGAACTTATAGAAGAGTTTGGTTTCATAAAGATCACCATAGAAGAGGGGATTTCATTACCTAACTCTTCTATATGTTCAACATAGTTTCTACCTATACAAACTATTTTACTTGGGGTAATCTCCCGGTTATTAAAATTTACAGTTTTCATAAAACTCCTTTTTTATATCTAGTTTTGATACTATATCATACTCTACATTTTTATATCTGAAACAAATTCTACTTGCATGAAGAAGTAGTCTCTTTGCACGAGTTAACTCATAGCTTTTTTCTAAACTCATAATGCCATCTAAATACTCTTCTGCTAAATCTTCACTTAAACCATAAAGTGTATCGCCTATTATAAAATGTTCCACGTGAAACAAATGAGCTCTTATCTGGTGCTGCCTTCCTGTCTTAGGAATTGCTTTTACTAATGTCACATTATTTTTTTCATCGTACTCTATCGGCTCGATTTTTGTAAAAGAATTTTTTCCATTTTCATGCACATGAACTTTTATGCGTACTTTTGAACTAGGCAAATCAACTAATAGTTTTTCATCTATTTCTAAACTATTCTCAACCATTCCATAAACTAAAGCTACATACTCTTTATAGACTTTTTTATCTTCAAATAGTTGTTTTAACTCTACTTCACTCTTCTTGTTTTTACTTATAACTATCAGACCACTTGTCCCTTTATCTATACGATGAACGGCATTTGCATCTTTCCCAAAAAGATATTTTATATCGTCATTTAGAGTTTGTATCTCTTCACGTTTTCTTGGATGAACTAAAAGTCCACTTGGCTTTTCAAAAACTGCAAAGTCTTCTGTTTCAAAAACTGGTTTTAATCCAATTGGATTTGGCTGAAAAACTACTACTTCAATCTCACCTTGAATCTCTCCACTTTTATATTCCAATAAAACTCCATTTACATGTACACGTTTTCTATCTACAGTTTTTTGAGCTTCATGAATAGAAATACCTAACTCATCCATCAAAACTCTGAATGTCTTTTTTAACTCTTTTTGAAAAAACTTTTTTGTGACATATGCCAAATTAACCTCTTTATAACTAATTATTAGATAAAATAAATACTCTTATAAATAAGAGTATTTTAACATAAAAAAGAATTTTAAAGGTAATACTATGGTTGAACGTTACGCCAGAGAAGAGATGACAAAACATTGGACACAAAAAGCTAGATATCAAGCATGGCTTGATGTTGAAAAAGCAGCAGTCAAAGCTTGGAATAGAATCGGACTTATTCCCGATGAAGATTGTAAAAAAATTGTAGAAAATGCAACTTTTAGTGTTGAGCGTATCGAAGAGATTGAAGCTATTACTAGACATGACTTAATTGCATTTACGACAAGTGTAAGTGAGAGTTTAGGTGAAGAATCAAGATGGTTTCATTATGGTATGACAAGTTCTGATGCAGTTGATACTGGCGTTGCAATTCAGATGAAAAACTCTTTAGAAATTATTATTAGTGATACAAAGATGCTAATGGAATCTATCAAAAAAAGAGCATTAGAACATAAAATGACTCTTATGGTTGGACGTAGCCATGGGATACATGGTGAACCTATTACTTTTGGTTTAACTCTTGCTGTCTGGTATGATGAAATGGCTAGACATCTAAAAAATCTTGAAGAGACTATGGAAGTTATATGTGTTGGTCAGATTAGTGGTGCTATGGGTAACTTTGCTCACGCTCCACTTGAACTTGAAGAGTATGCTATGGAAGAGCTTGGACTTAAACCTGCTCCTGCTTCAAATCAAGTTATCCAAAGAGATAGATATGCTAGACTTGCAACTACCTTGGCATTGATGGCATCAACTATAGAAAAATTTGCAGTTCAAATTAGACATCTTCAAAGAACAGAAGTATATGAGTGTGAAGAGTTTTTTGCTAAAGGGCAAAAGGGTAGTTCAGCTATGCCACATAAAAGAAATCCTATTCTTACAGAAAATATAACTGGACTTGCTCGCATGATTAGAAGCTATGCAAATCCAGCCATGGAAAATGTAGCACTTTGGCACGAAAGAGATATAAGTCATAGCTCAACTGAACGATTTTGGCTACCTGATGCCTTTATAACTACAAACTTTATGATGCACAGAATGAACAATGTCATAGCAAACCTAACGGTTATGCCAGAAAATATGATGAAAAACCTAAATTTAACTGGTGGACTTGTATTTTCTCAAAGAGTACTTTTAGAACTCCCTCTTCAAGGAGTTAGTCGTGAAGATGCTTACAGAATTGTTCAAAGAAATGCTATGAAAGTTTGGGAAGAGATTCAACAAGGTAAACCAACTATAAATGAAAAGGGTGAAAGCCTATATCTAAACCACCTTTTAGCTGATAAAGAATTAAGAGAAAAACTAAGTGAAGAAAAAATTAGAGAGTGCTTTAACTATGAGTACTATACAAAAAATGTAGACAAAATTTTTACAAGAGTATTTAAATGATAACTGTACAAAAACGTAATGGAAGAACTGAAACACTAGATATTTCTAAAATACAAAAACATACAAGCAGAGCAGTAGAAGGTCTGAACAACGTAAGCCAGAGTGAACTTGAAGTTGATGCAAAAATCCAATTTCGAGATATGATTACAACTAAAGAGATACAAACTACTCTCATAAAAACTGCTGTCGATAAAATAGATATAGATAGACCTGATTGGACTTTTGTTGCTTCTCGTCTTTTTCTTTATGACTTATATCATAGAGTAAATCAATTTAACGGATACTGCTCTTTAAAAAAATACTTTGAAAGAGGAGAGGCTGAGGGACGTTTAGTTCTTGGTCTTAAAGAGAAGTATGATTTAGATGATTTAGATAAATATATAAAACCAGAACGAGATTTACAATTTAACTATCTTGGAATGAAAACTCTTAATGATAGATACCTTATAAAAGACCGTCAAGGGAATCCTATAGAGCTACCACAGCACATGTTTATGGCTATAGCTATGTTCCTAGCTCAAAATGAGTTAAATTGCCAAGATTGGGCTAAAAAGTTTTATGACTTAATAAGTAAGTTTGAAGTGATGTTAGCAACTCCAACTCTTTCAAATGCAAGAACTCATCGTCATCAGCTAAGCTCTTGTTACATAGGAAGTACACCTGATAATATAGAAGGCATATTTGATAGCTACAAAGAGATGAGTCTTTTGAGTAAATTTGGTGGTGGAATTGGCTGGGATTGGAACTGTGTTAGAAGTATGGGCGGAAGTATAGATGGACATAAAAATGCAGCTGGTGGAATTATCCCATTTTTAAAGATAACTAATGATATTGCAATAGCAGTTGACCAACTAGGAACTAGAAAAGGTGCAATTGCTGTTTATATTGAGCCGTGGCATATGGATGTAGCTGACTTTTTAGACTTAAAGAAAAACTCTGGTGAAGAGAGACGTAGAACCCATGACCTTTTCCCTGCAATGTGGCTAAATGACCTCTTTATGCAAAGAGCTAGTAAAGATGAGATTTGGACTCTATTTGACCCTTATGAAGTACCAGACCTTTCAACGTTACATGGTGAAGCTTTTGAAAAACGATATAAAGAGTACGAGAATGACCCAAATGTAGCAAAAGAGAGAATAAAAGCAAAAGAACTTTGGAAAAAAATGCTTACAGAGTTATTTGAAACTGGAAATCCTTTTTTATGTTTCAAAGACAATGCAAACAAAGCAAATCCAAATGACCATACAGGCTTTATAAGAAGTTCAAACTTATGTACAGAAATTTTTCAAAATACTGAGCCAAACTACTATAAAACAAAAATTGTTTTTGAAGATGGAACTATTGATATTTTTGAAGAACATGATTTGATTAAAGTAGATAGCGGTATTACAAAAGAGGCAAAAAAAGTTACTGCTCTCGATAGTATAAATGATAAAAAAATTTTTATAGTTGAAAAAGAGATGATAGAAGGTAAAACTGCTGTTTGTAACCTAGCAAGTGTAAATCTTTCAAAAATCAATACAAAAGAGGATATAGAGAGAGTTGTACCAATAGCAGTTAGAATGCTTGATAATGTAATAGAACTCAACTTCTATCCTCATGCTAAAGTAAAACATACAAACTTAAAATCACGTTCAATTGGACTTGGTGTTATGGGTGAAGCTCAAATGCTTGCAGAGAGTAAAATCGAGTGGGGAAGTTATGACCACTTTAGTAAAATAGATGAAATCATGGAAGCAATAAGCTACAATACTATACACTCTTCAGCAAACTTAGCAATAGAAAAAGGTAAATATCCAGAATTTGAAGGCTCAAAATGGAGTAGAGGAATATTTCCAATAGATGTTGCAAATGAAGAAGCAAAAAAACTTGTTGACCGTGGTGGACTTTTTGGTTACACGTACAACTGGGAAGACTTACGTGAAAAAGTAAAGAAAACAGGTATGAGAAATGGCTACTTGATGGCAATAGCACCTACAAGCTCTATATCTATCTTAGTAGGAACTACCCAAGCAATAGAGCCAGTTTATAAAAGAAAATGGTTTGAAGAGAACCTATCAGGTATGATTCCTGTTGTAGTTCCAAAGCTTAGTCCTGAGACTTGGGCTTATTATACTCCTGCGTATGATTTGGACCAAAGATTACTCATACAAGCAGGAGCAATACGACAAAAATGGATAGATCAAGGACAAAGCCTAAATATATTTATGACACTTGATCGTGCAAGTGGAAAAGTTTTAAATGACATATATATGCTAGGATGGAAACTTGGAATTAAATCAACTTATTATCTAAGAAGTCAATCTCCAGAAAACAAGATAGATGTTGCAGATAGAAGTATGGAGTGTGACGGCTGTCAATAAAATAGAGGATAAATCATGACTTACAAAGCTTTACATGTAGAAGAAATCGATGGTAAATTTGTTAAAAGTATCAAAGAATTACCACTAAAAGAGTTAGATACAAATGATATATTGATACGCGTAAAATATAGTGCTTTAAACTATAAAGATGCTCTTAGTTCTATTGGTAATCGTGGTGTTACTAGAGAGTATCCTCACACTCCTGGCATTGATGCTAGTGGAGTGGTTGAGCGTAGCAATACAGATAAATTTAAAGTAGGTGATGAGGTTATAGTTACTAGTTTTGACTTAGGTATGAACACCAAAGGTGCATTTAGTGAGTACATCTGTGTACCTGCTAACTGGGTAATTCCTCTTACAAAAACACTTTCACTTAAAGAGGCAGCTGCAATAGGGACTGCTGGATTAACAGCTGCTATTGGCGTATATAAACTTTTAAAGAATGACCAAAAAGAGGGCAATTCTATACTTGTAACAGGTTCAACGGGAGCAGTTGGTAGTTTTGCGATTAAACTTTTAGCACACCTTGGATTTAATGTCACTGCACTTAGTTCAAAAGAGAATAAAAAAGATTTTTTACTCTCTCTTGGAGCACATAAAGTTATATCAAAAGATGAATTAGAAACCCATCCTAAGAAACCTCTTTTAAAAGAAAACTATGATGGTGCATTTGATGTTGTTGGAGGAGAACTCTTAGAAAATATACTAAAACAGATAAAACCTGAAGGAAGTGTAGCAATATGTGGACTTGTTGGCTCTCATAAGCTTAACACTACTGTGATGCCTTTTATACTACGGGGAATCAATCTTTTAGGTATAAACTCTGCAGATTTTTCTCAAGAACTAAGAGTAACACTTTGGAACATGTTAGCCAATGAATGGAAAATAGATATTAGCAACTTCACCTATGAGCATTCTCTTGATGAGTTGCCAAAACTAATAGATGATATGCTAGAGGGTAAAAGCGTAGGAAGAAGAGTTATAAAAATAGACTAGCAATTTTTTTCTATTTTATAACTATAATTTTGGTTATAATTGTTATAGATTTATAAAAGGAGAAATTGTGAATATTGTTGTACCAAATTTACTTGAAGCATCATTTAAAAATAAAACATTTTCTCCTCATTTTCATGATGAATACTCTATAGCACTTATCACATCAGGAAAACACAATTTTACATGCAATAAAAATGACTTTGTGGCACGTCCTGGAGATATTCGCCTTATAAATCCACATGATATACATGTATGTAAAAGTAAAACATGGGGATACATAACTTTCACTCCTGACTCTAACTTTGTTGAAGCATTTAGTGAATCTTGCCAAAAAGAGTTACATCATATAACATTTTCAAATCCAGTTATACATAATACAAAGCTATCACAACTATTTATAGATTTAAACAGTGCCACAAAAGAGTGGCAAGACAAACTAATGGCAGAAAATATTTTAGAAGAACTAGTTGTAAATCTAATCTCATCTTACTCAAATTGCACAATAGAAACAAAAGATATAAGCTACTCAAGAGCAAAACTAACTCAATCAGTAGAGTATATGAAAACAAACTTTTATGAACAATTAAAGCTTGAAACACTAGCAAATATAAGTGGTCTAAGTAAATATTACTATCTGAGAAAATTTAAAGAAGAGTTTAATATGACACCTCATGCATATCTTCTTCAAATTAGAATACAAAATGCAAAAAATATGATTTTAGAAGATAAGAACTTAAGTGAAATAGCATTCTCTTGTGGGTTTAGTGACCAATCACACTTTACAAGAGTATTTAATAAAATATATGGAATGAGTCCAAAAAGGTTGATATCATGAAAACTATAGGATTAATTGGCGGAATGAGTTGGGAATCAACAGTAAGCTACTATCAACTTTTAAATGAAGGTGTTAGAAATAAATTAGGTGGTTTTCATAGTGCAAAAATTATCATGCACTCTGTTGATTTTAATGAAATACATAAGTTTCAACACGAAAATAGGTGGGATGAAGCAGGAGAAATTTTAGCTAAACATGCTATTGCACTAGAGAAAGCTGGAGCTGATTTCATTTTAATTTGTACCAACACTATGCATAAAGTAGCTAATATTATCAAAAAAAACCTAAGTATTCCTATAATACATATTGCTCAAGCAACCGCAGATGCAATCAAAGAGAAAAAATGTAAAAAAAGTATCCTTCTAGGTACAAAATTTACAATGAGTGAAGAATTTAACAAAAAAATACTTATAGATAATAAGATACAAATAATAATACCTGACGAAAAAAATATGGATATTATAAATAGTATTATCTTTGATGAATTAGTTTTAGGTAAGATTTTAGAAAGTTCTAAAAAGAGATATATACAGATAATAGAAGATTTATGTAAAAGTGATAAAAATATAGATTCTGTTATATTA
>CAZIAJ010000092.1:7498-7741 GCA_964537565.1 uncultured Sulfurospirillum sp. | reverse complement strand
ATATCATTCATTTCATCGTGACTAAGATCATAATGTCCATATTTCCATATATAATTCATATCATACGGAATAGATCCCACAGTATCCGATTGGCTCAATATAGTTCTTAGTAGTTTAGTCCCTGATCGTGCAGCACCAACTAAAAAAACAACTTGTATTTCATTTTCGTGATTACTCATTTCTGCTCCATTACATTCTCTACTAAGTTGGTTAATTTCAGATCAAAAATATTTTGTGAAAAAT
>CAZIAJ010000092.1:0-7488 GCA_964537565.1 uncultured Sulfurospirillum sp. | reverse complement strand
AAATACTTCTTTAATATGCTTTTTATCAAAAGATAACTCTCCAGTACTTAATGATGTAAAGATATTATGAATTTCTTTTAAATTAGATGGTTCAATAGATATACCTACATCTTCATGTTTTACAAAACTAGAAAGTTCAGAACCTTTATCAACACATACTAACATAGGAGTTCCTTCAGAAAGATATGTCATCGTCTTACTGGGATATGCATATTTAATAATGTTTTCTTCTAGACTTACAATACCCATATCTGCTTCAGCGATGATTTTACGTGCAACTTCCATAGGTTGATGAGGTATAAATCGTACACAACCTTCAAAAGATTGAGAAAGTACTTTTAAATCATCCAATGCAACACCTTCTCCGACAAAAATTAATTCAAAATTCTTTGGACAGCCATATTTTTTTAATGCCAATATAAAGGTTTCTAAATTTTGGAATCTTCCTATATTCCCAGTAAATACAACTTTGATTTTATTATTTTCTCCTAAAAAAGTATCTTCAGGTGTTTTTTCATTTGAATTTACATCATAATTGTTAATAATGTCTATTTTATCTTTAAATTTTTGATTGCGTGTTATTAGTACATCACGCATGTCTGAAGATAATACAATAATACGAGATGCAGTCGAGCATGTAAAGTTATCCATCCATTGTAAAGATTTGAAAATAAATTTATTTTTAAACTCTCCAGATAAACGTCCAATTTCTGGATGAATATCCATATTATGATAGATTAACTTTCGTTTTCTTATTCTTGAAATAAGTGCAACACTAAAAGCATATAGTACAGGGGGAGTAGTTGCAACTGTAACGATGTCATATCTTTTAGAGAAGAGTTGGAAAAAGAAAGAGGCAAAAGGAAACCAAAAAAAGTTTAATAATTTTTCAGTTTTTCTAGATTTTAATTTAAATATAGGTAAACGGTAAACGGTAGATCCATTATCGTTTGTTTCAATAAATTTTTTTGTTTTCTTTTTGTCAGATAGTTTATATGAGGGTTTGGTAGATAATACATCTACCTGATAGCCTTCTTTTTGTAAGGTGACTCGCATATGTTCAAGTATATGCGCATATGTGGGAGAATCAGGATAGAAAAATCTATGTGTTAAAAGTATTTTACCTTTTTTATTATTACCCATATAATTTATTTTTTCCAAACAGTACGATTTACATAATCGGTATAACTTAAAATAATTCTCAACACTTTATCTGAAACATTTGGCATACTATAATCGGCCACTGCTCTTAATGTCTCTGGTGTTTGTGTTTCAAGAATCTGTAAACCTTGCAAGATACGTTCTTTTTCTAACCCTACCATCATGACAGATGCTTCCTCCATCGCTTCAGGACGCTCATGTGCTTCACGAATGTTGAGTGCAAGAAATTTTAAAATAGATGATTCCTCACTAATTGTTCCGCTATCACTAAGCACTGCCTTTGCATCCATTTGTAACTTTACATAGTCATTAAATCCTAATGGTTTCATGAGTTGAATTAATGGATTAAAAGTGATACCTTTTTCTTCTATTTTATTACGTGTTCTAGGGTGTGTAGAGACAATAATTGGTAACTTATATATTTCAGCCATAGCATTCAGTGTATCTACTAAAGCAAAGAATGTTCTGTCACTCCCTATGTTTTCTTCTCTATGCGCAGAAACTACAAAGTACTCTCCTTGTGTAAGTGAAAGTTCATCAACTATATTGGATACTTTGATATCCTCAAGCTTACTATGCACAACTTCATATATCGGGCTACCTGTCTTGATAATACGGTCTGCCGGTAAGCCTTCACGGAGTAAGTATTCTCTAGCAATATCACTATACGTCATGTTGATGTCAGCGATATGATCCACTATTTTGCGGTTAGTCTCTTCTGGTACTCTCTGGTCAAAACAGCGGTTACCCGCTTCCATGTGAAAGATAGGAATTTGTCTTTTTTTAGCAGGAATAGCACAAAGACAAGAGTTGGTATCACCCAAAACTAAAAAGGCATCTGGTTGTACTTCTTCTAAGACAGGGTCAACTTTAATTATGATATTTCCTATTGTTTCAGCTGCATTCCCTAGCGCTGCATTTAAAAAGTAGTCTGGCTTACGTAAACCAAAATCTTTGAAAAACACTTCATTAAGTTCATAGTCATAGTTTTGCCCTGTATGCACAATGATTTGTTCTACAGCATCTGAAGCATCAAGTTTTTTCATCACTGCAGCAAGTCTTATAATTTCAGGCCGTGTACCAACCACAGTCATTATTTTTAGTTTTTTTATCATCCTGATATATCCTGTATTGCTGAAGTAAAGTTAGAAATTATTGTCATCTAAAATTATTTGGGAGTATAGCATAAGTATGTTTATAAGTTTAGAAATGTATACGTCACTTTTATATTCTCAATGTAAGAAAAATATCGAGTATGTTCAAGATACTGTCAGTTCTCTTGGAGTTTCTTCTTTTAATGAACTTTTAATTTAAAAGGATAGTGAAACTTTATTTTTAGCATCATATAAGCAATAAAGATGAGTCCTGATTCAAATATAAAACGTTTGACAAAAGCCCATGTATCTGTATTTAATAAAAGAAATTCTCCTACAGCTATGGCAGTTATCCCTATCACTACAGTGAGCCCATTAGATGAAGAAAAAGTGATCTTTTCAATGATTCTTATCATGTAGCCTAACAGTAAAGCCAGTGGAAAAATAAAAGCACTCCCCAGATATATTATAATGTCTCCAAGAATTGTAGGCCCAACAGCAGACTTACTATGAAGTATATAGTTCCCTAAATAATGATGTGAACTGCCGGTAAAATGAATTTGTGTGGAGGTATCAATAAGAGACATCCATGGAGAAGTGATTACTTGTCCTATGTTATCTTCCATTATTAATCCCGATATTTTTTCTATTTCAAAGAAATATCTACGTAAGAAATTTATAACTTGATAGTGTGTATTCTCGGTACTTTCACGAAAAAATAGGATAAAAATATTTAATCCAACGAGTGCTACAATAGCCCAAATTATATGTTTATTCTTAATCCATCCCATATATTTGGAAAAGAGAACAATTTGGAGAAAGAGTATAATAATACCTGACCTGTGTCCGGCCACAAGGAAAATTGATATGGTAAATAGAATTGCTAAAATTAACATTTTTTTAGATCTCATGGGAATCTTTTCTTTTATGCTAACCAGTTGTATAAAATAGAGATAGATAGATATTTTGATAACTTGTACAACTTTTAACATAATATATGCAGGTGAAATTTCACCATTGTAGGTAAAAGTTGTTTTGTGAAAAACGTGACCATCTACTTTATAAATTGCCCAGATATATGCTATAAATGAAATGACGAAGAGAGGAAAAATGATATATAATGAGATAGAATCAGAGACTTTGATCTCTTTTTGTATCCGCGGTGAGGAAGAGGCAATTTTTTTAGTAAATGTTGTTACCCAGCCTATAGGTAAAACGTAAGAAGTCACGATACCAAGTACAAAAAGTAAGATTACAATAAGTGCAGAATTCACATGTAAAGGAGTAAAGTTTACATTTTGGGCGAGAAAAACTGTATTTCCATATAAATGATATAAAAATGTTTTGGGTAAAACAAAGATAAAGAAAATACCTATAGTAAAGCCTAAAAAACTAAAGATAGATTGAGATCGTAATATCCAAATTGAAAATACTACGGTAGTAATTACTAGTAACCATGTTGAAATATCAATCAAAATAGTCCTTTGAAATAAGATTATGATAGGCTACATAAAGTTTAGATATATCACTTCCACATGAAGTAGCTTTGCGATATTGTAGCATGTTAATCTTCAGCTATAGAAGCATTGTTTAATGTATATTCAGATCTTTTTACCAATAGTATATTTGCTTATTATTACTTTCTATGATTAAATTTTTTAGCAAATTTAAATGCAGGTTTTTCTATGAATAGATGTATAAGATATGCTAAAAATATAACTCCTGAAATAACAATAATAAGTGCCGACCAACTACTATATCCAGCTTTAAGTAAATAAACCAACAAAGCATATCCAAAGATTGGATGTACAACATAAAGAGGGTAACTTATATTAGCAAAGAATTTTGAAATAGTGTCAATTTTATAGTTATCTAAATAAAAAATTGCCCAAAAAAATAATAAAGGTGCAATCATATAGGGTACATACCAAGACAGTAAATGATTAGAAAAAGGTTTTGTATTTGAATGAAAATCATACATGACAGCTAATGTAATCAGATAAAAAAATATGAGTTGAGCAATTGAGTTTGTATTATTTTTAACTTTATAAACTATGTAGCCTAATAGCATATATGAAATCATTAGAAGCTGTCTTTTTTGATACCAATCTAGTGAGATAAAAATAACGCCAAGTAGAAGAGTTATAAAAAACATACTTACTATTGTATGTCTAATATCATTTTTAAATTGAAAAAGCATAAACATCGTAATATAAAAATAGAGTTCTATTTCTAATGTCCATGAAATCCCATCAATCCTTTTATAGTCAAGCCATTGTCTCACAACAATGAGCATATGAATGAGTAAATGGTCTCTCGTATAAGGAATACCATTATGATCAAAGTCGACAATATAAAGTCCTAATATAAGAAATAAAAAACCAATAATATAGACAGGGTAGATACGGATTATACGATTGATGAGAAAACCAAAACCGTGGTATTTTTCTAGTGAGAGAGTGATAACATACCCACTAATCAAGAAAAAAATTGCCACACCAAATTGACCAAAAAATAATTTATTTTCTATAATCCACTTTGCATAAGGTAAAGTGATTTCCCCAATACTCTGATAACCCATTAAACCTTCTAGTCCTGATTGACTTACCCAAAATACACCTATAAGATGAGAAATGACTACCAAGATTGAGGCCCAACCTCGAAAAAAGTCTAAGATATCAAGTCTTTTCAAGATTAAACTTCTAAATAGTAAGTATCTGGATTCTCTCTATCAAAGGCTTCATTTGCCCATAAAAGTAGTATCATTTCAGTATCACCTATATTGGTAATGTCATGGGTATAACCAGGAATCATCTCAACGACTTCCATTTTTTCATCATTGACAATATACTCTATGACATCATCACCATGTATTTGACGGTGCTTAATACTTGCTTCACCCTTGATGACTAGAAACTTCTCATTTTTGGTGTTATGATAGTGGTTTCCTCGTGTTATGCCTGGTGCAGTGGTTGAAATGGAGAATTGCCCACTATCAAGTGTTTTTACAAACTCATAAAAAGTACCCCGTTCGTCTTCATAACCTTTCAGTTCATAGGAAAATTTATCAGTAGGTAAAAAACTCAGGTAGGTTGCATAAAGTGCTCTCTCAAATCCTTTGCCTACAGGAGGAACCACCAAAGAGTGTCTACTTTCCACAAAATCCTCTAAAAGTACTTTGATCTCACCTAATGTCTTTTTATAAACAGGATAGACCTCTGGATAGATTACCCCTTCATGACCATTTTCATCTAGATGTCGTACAAACTGATTGACAACATCATCGATATAAACCAACTTCAACTCTACATTTTTATCATTAACTTGTATAGGTAAGTCTCGTGTGATATTGTAACACCAGGTTGCAATTACGGTGTTGTATTTTGGCTTAGACCACTTACCAAATACATTAGGTAGACGGTAAATATAGGCTATAGTATTATTTCTCTCAGCATAAGTAGACAGTAAATCTTCCGCCTCCTTTTTACTTTTGCCATAGTCGTTATCTCGCCCTACTTGTGTAGAAGAGGTTAACAAAATAGGTACATTTTTACCCGCATCTTCTAATGCATTGATAAGGCTTTGTGTTAAATCTCTATTCCCACTGTAAAATTCAGAAGTATCATCAGGACGATTGATCCCAGCAAGATGAAAGACAAAGTCAATATCTTGAATCTTTTTCGGCAATGCCTCTAACATATCCTTGTGAGAATAAGTAATCACTGTTATATCATCAATCCTACCCAATCTTTCAATAAGGTTTTTAGCGATAAACCCTTGGCTCCCTGTTACCAATACCTTCACTAAATGACTCCAAACTCTTTAAGATCATCTTGAATTTCCAACAAATTCACAAGTAGCTCTTTTAACTCTGTTTCATTTAATTGTTTTGTATTATGGGAATGGTATTCATGTGCCTGTGTTACTACTTCTTCACCCTCTTCAACAAATTTATTATAATTTAAATCCCTAGTATCTGCAGGAATTCTATAATACCCATCCATATCTTCTGCATGTACCATCTCTTCTCTAGTTAAAAGTGCTTCATAGAGCTTTTCACCGTGACGCGTACCAATAATACTAATAGGGTGATTAGGCTTGCCAAGAAGATTTGTTAAACTCTTAGCAAGTAGGCCTACTGTGGCCGCAGGTGCCTTTTGTACGAAGATGTCTCCATTTCTTCCATTTTCAAAAGCAAAGAGGACTAGTTCCACTGCTTGGTCAAGACTCATCATAAATCTGGTCATAGCAGGGTCTGTTATGGTGATCTCTTTACTTTGGCGCACTTGGTCTATAAAAAGAGGTATCACAGAACCACGCGATGCCATAACATTGCCATAACGTGTGACTGCTATCATAATGTCATCGTCATTGAGATTACGTGATTTGGCTACTGCCACACGCTCCATCATCGCTTTACTTACACCCATGGCGTTTATAGGGTAAACCGCTTTGTCTGTACTAAGTACAATGACTTTCTTCACGCCAGCATCTATGGCTTCATAGAGTACGTTTTCTGTACCTACAACATTCGTTTTAACTGCCTGCATAGGGTAAAACTCACATGAAGGCACCTGCTTAAGTGCTGCTGCATGAAACACAAAGTCTACACCTCTCATGGCATCTTTTATGGAGTTAGAGTCTCGGACATCACCAAGATAAAATTTAAGCTTGGCATTGTTGTACTGCTTACGCATGTCATCTTGTTTTTTTTCATCGCGAGAAAAAATACGAATCTCTTTAATATCTGTATTTAAAAAGCGACGTAGAACAGCATTACCAAATGAACCTGTTCCCCCTGTGATTAGTAGTATTTTATCTCTGAACAATTTATTCTCCATATTATTTTTTATCTTCTCATATTAAGCATTTTAGCTTGTCTTTCGTCACCAGTACTTATATTATCAAAAAGTCCATACCTAATATAATCTTGGTATGGTTTAAATACTAGAGCAGATGATCTTGTAATTATTAGTGTATAATAACTTAAAACAATAATAAATATTGTTGTCGTGAATAAAAACCTTGAAATTATTTTTTTATTGTAAAAATAATTAATTAGTAATATAAACTGAATAATAAAAGAAACATATTGTAGCCTATTTCGTATTAAGGGGTAGTCTACAAAGATGAGTTGTACAAAGATATATATTAATGCGAAAAAACTCAATCTTATCATCAATTTAGATTTATATGTATTCCATGTTAGATATAGGAATGTGAACATTGTTAT
>CAZIAJ010000091.1:0-7783 GCA_964537565.1 uncultured Sulfurospirillum sp. | reverse complement strand
ACTTTAGAAAATGAAGATTTTACTTTAGTGAAGAACTCACTTAGCAGTTTTAAAGGTATAAATAAATTTTATACTATCAATAAATATCTCCTAAAAAAAGCTAGATATAGAGTAGATATGACTCCATTATTAATTGCTATTCAAAATGATGATATTGTTTTTGCAAAAGAGCTTATTAAGTATGGTGCTGATATAAATTTAGCAAACTCACGAGGTGAGACACCAATATTATGTGCTATGAGAAATAAAAATATAGAGTTTGTAAAAGAGTTAATAAATATGGGTGCAGATACAAGTGTCCTTGATAATGAAGGAAATAGCGTATTTACTTATGCCATAAAAATTTATAATGAAGATATAGCCCTTGAAGTACTTAATAATAAAAGATTTAATATATATCAATTTGTTAATGGTGAAGTTTTTAAAGAAAAGTTTGCAGTTTATCCTGAATATATAAGTCAAACAAAATATAAAAATAAAATTTTTAATTATCTACATGTAGCTGCTAGATATGGTACAAATAAAGTGTTAAAAAAACTTATAGAAATGGGGCTTGATGTAAATGCAAAAATGAAATACAAAGGACTCTCTTTAGATGCTCTTGGAATTGCAGCAAGATTTGCAAGTTATAAGAGTGTTGATTTACTTTTGAAATATGGTGCAAATCCTTATGTTATTTATACAAATTCTCAACCTGAAGGAAACTATGGACTATATTATTGGGGTGGTTTATCTTCTAAATACACACCGTTAAGTATGGTTATTTGTAGTGAGCATATTGATGAAAAACTATTAGACAATTTATTGAGTTTAGAAAATGCTAAATGGTATGTGGAGAATGAAAGTGAATATTTTTATTTTTATCTACTACAGATGCAAAAAATGAGTAAAAATAAAAAAAGTATATATAAAAAAGTATTAGACTATTTTGCTTCAAATAATTTTAATAATATAGATAAAATACAAAAAAAGTTTAAAAAATTATCTTCAAATTTATACTATTCGACAGGAGTTAGACTGCACAAATAAGAGTTATTACTCCACCACCTAAATAGATAAAATTTTAACGATTTGATTTTGTTTCATATCGAGGCAAAAGCATGAAGGATTAACTCGTTAATTTAAATGATTTTAACGAAAATATGGAGCAAAAGCAAATCGCCCGAAGGGAAGCTCTTAGAGGCATAAACTTCAGCATCAAAAACCTTTGAATTAACCAGTTAGTCCTGCAACTTTTTGTTACTAAATTTTACGCCTCTAAGAACTTTTAAAAGTTTACCTATTTAGGTGGTGGAGTAATAAGTGCATAAGGAGGAAGAGGTAGCGGATTATGGATTGTGGATAAGTGTAAAGACCCTCTTCCTATGAGCAAAAGTATATCAGAAAAAAATACCATTTTTGTGCCATTTTTGGTATTTTTTAATTTTATCCTACTTTAAAACTTTTTTTTGTTTTACAATACTCTTTTAAAAAGCAATCAGTCTCGCATTTTGGACTTATAGCCTTACATATGTAGCGACCAAAAAGAACCATGGCTTGATGAAGTATGTGTAAATCTGTTTTAAATTTTTTAGTTAACTCTTCTTCTGTTTTAATTGCTGTTTTAGCACTACTAAGTCCTAATCTATGAGCAACTCTAAAAACATGAGTATCAACAGCCATCAAATTTGCATTGGCATATTCAATCATAACAACGTGAGCAGTTTTTTGACCTACTCCTGCTAGTGTCACTAACTCTTTTTCGTTCAGAGGTATTTCTCCATCAAAATTTTCTACGACAGTATTTGCCATTTTGATAAGGTTCTTCGCTTTATTATTAAAAAAAGAGCAAGATTTTATAATCTCTTTTACATTATCTAAATCTGCACTAGCTAATGTTTTTATATTTGGGTACTTTGTAAATAGAGCAGGAGTGATTATATTTACTCTTTTATCTGTACATTGTGCTGAAAGCATTACAGCTATAATAAGCTCATATAAATTTTTGTAATTTAACTCTGTGACTGCATTTTCGTAATTTTTAATAAATATACTTTTTATTTTTTCTATTTCTATTTTTGTTGCTTTTTTCATTTTTTTAGTATAGCAAAATGTTAATTAATTATTTACATTTATGATATATAATCATACTTTAATTGAAACATTAGTAAAATGTTACAAACTTATACAACAAGGAATATTATGAAGAAAGTTATTATAGGCACATTAGCAACATTTGCTGTAGGTGTTAGTCTAAATGCAGCAGTATATGCTACTATAAATGGAGAGGAAGTTACAGATAAAGATGTAGCAACTCTTATGAGAGCAATGCCGGGAGTCAAGTTTAATCAACTACAACCAGCACAACAACAAAAGGTTGTTGATCAAGCTATCGAAAGAAAGCTTTTATCAAAAGAAGCATTTAAATCTGGAATTGAAAAAGATGCTGATTACATCAAGACTTTAAATGCAATAAAATCAGATATAGCACTTGAAATTTGGATGAAGAGAGTATATGAAAAAATAAAAGTTTCTGAGAAAGAAGTAAAAGAGTATTTTGATAAAAACAAAGATAAGTTTATAAAACCAGAAACTGTTAAAGCAAGACATATAGTTGTAGCTGATGAAAAAACAGCAAAATCTATAATAAAAGAGCTTAGTGGTCTTAAAGGTGAAGCACTTGTAAAAAAGTTTATTGAGCTTGCAAAAACAAAATCAACAGGACCAAGTGGTGCAAATGGTGGTGATTTAGGTTGGTTTAACAAAAAGCAAATGGTTGGACCATTTAGTGAAGCTGCTTTTGGACAAGGAAAAGGAGAAGTCACAAAGACTCCTGTTAAAACTCAGTTTGGTTACCATGTAATTTTAACAGAAGATAAGAAGGGCGGAGAAAAGGTTAAATTTGAAGAAGCAAAAGTTCAGATTGAAAATGGTTTAAAAATGGAAAAATTTCGTAAAGATGTTTCAAAGAGAGCAAAAGATTTAAGAAAAAAAGCTAAAATAGTTATGAAATAGAAGGTAGCTCATGTCATTATTTAATTTTGTGAAGCCAGGTGTTCTAAGTGGTAGTGATGTTACAAAAGTTTTTGAAATAGCAAAAAATAGTGCTTATGCACTTCCAGCTGTAAATGTTGTGAGTACAAGTTCTATTAATGCTGTTTTGGAGTCTGCAAAAAAAGTAAATTCACCAGTTATTGTTCAGTTTTCAAATGGTGGAGCACAGTTTTATGCTGGTAAAGGCTTAGATAGTATAGATAGTGGCATTTTAGGAGCTATAAGTGGTGCTCTGCATATTCACACAGTTGCAGAGGCCTATGGAGTACCAGTTATACTTCATACAGATCATGCAGCAAGAAAGCTTCTTCCTTGGATAGATGCTCTTCTTGATGCTAGTGAAGCCCATTTTGAAAAGACAGGAAAACCGCTATATAGTTCACACATGATAGATCTTTCTGAAGAGAGTTTAGAAGATAATATAAACACTTGTGTAGAGTATCATAAACGTATGAGTAAAATGGGTATGACTTTAGAGATAGAGCTAGGTTGTACTGGTGGTGAAGAAGATGGAGTAGATAACACTCATCTTGATAATTCAGCACTGTATACCCAGCCAGAAGATGTAGCTTATGCTTATGAAAAATTGATGGCTATTAGTCCAAACTTTACTATTGCAGCCTCTTTTGGAAATGTCCATGGTGTATACAAACCAGGTAATGTTCATCTTACTCCAAAGATACTTGATAACTCTCAAAAGTATATACAAGAGAGATTTAATACAAGTGAAAAACCAGTAAATTTTGTTTTTCATGGTGGAAGTGGAAGTGAGTTAGCAGATATAAGAGAAGCTGTCGAGTATGGTGTTATAAAGATGAATATCGATACAGATACGCAGTGGTCTTTTTGGGAAGGAACAAATGAGTATGCAAAGAAATATGAAGCATACTTACAAACTCAAATAGGCAACCCAGAAGGTGAAGATAAACCAAATAAAAAGTACTATGATCCAAGAAAATGGCTAAGAGCAGCTGAAGAGGCTACTATAGCTAGGTTAGAACGTGCATTTGCTGATTTGAATTGTTTAAATAGGAACTAGATGATATTTGCTCCCTCCCCATTTGAAAAACGAATATTTAGGGGTAGGGAAATATACATTAAAAGAGATGATGTTTTACATGTAGATTTTTCAGGTAATAAAGCAAGAAAATTTCACTGGTTTTTGAATCAAAAATTTTTAAATGTAAAGAGAGTTGTCTCTTATGGCTCAAACCAATCAAATGCTATGTATTCACTTTCAGTGATGGCTCGTATACGTGGTTGGGAGTTTATCTATTTTTGCAATCAAATACCAAGTTTTTTAAAAGAGAATCCAGTAGGAAATTATAAGTATGCTTTAGAAAATGGTATGAAGATTTTGGAGAGTGAGCATAGACAAGAAGATGCTTACACGTACACTGCGAAGAGTGATTTGATTATAGAAGAGGGTGGTAGGCAAAAAGAGGCTGAATTTGGTGTAAAAATTTTAGCAGAAGAGTTAAAAAGAGATATAGAAAAGGAGGGTATTAAAAACCCTTATATATATCTTCCTTCAGGAACAGGGACTACAGCACTCTTTTTACAAAAAAATTTACCTTTTAGAGTTTTTACATGTAGTACTGTTGGAAATGATGAGTATTTAAAAGAGCAGTTTGAGGAGATAGAAGAAGATAATTTTCCTGTTATTTTAAGTTCTCAAAAGAAGTATCACTATGGAAAGCTTTATCGAGAGTTGTATAATCTTTGGCTTGAATTGCAAAAAAATATGGATATTACATTTGATTTAATGTATGACCCAGTGGGATGGAAGAAGTTTCTTTTACACATAGATGAGATAGAAGGAACACCAATCTATATTCATCAAGGTGGAGTGATAGGGAATGAGTCAATGCTAGAAAGGTATAAGAGGAAATATGAAACAGATAAATACTAAAGATAAAGATTTTAGGCAAAGTTTTAATGAGTTACTAAAACGTGGGCATATGGATATGGACAATGTATCTAAAATAGTTTTAAATATAATATCTGAGATAAAAAAAGATGGAAATGAAGCTCTAAAATCTCATATTGAAAAGTTTGATATGTGGATACCTTCAGGTGATAATGACTTAGAGATATCATGTGAGTCTATGAAAAAAGCTTATGATGAGTTAGATGAAAAACTAAAAGATGCTTTACAACTTGCATATGATAGGATAAAATCTTATCATCAAAAACAGAAGCCAAATTCTTGGTTAGATTTTGAAGACAATGGTAATGTCTTAGGGCAAAAAGTAACACCCGTAGATAAAGCTGGTCTTTATATACCAGGAGGAAAAGCTGCATATCCAAGTAGCTTACTTATGAATGCAATTCCTGCAATAGTAGCAGGAGTAAAAGAGATAATAGTTTGTACTCCAGCTCCAAAAAATGAGCTAAACTCACTTCTTTTAGCAGCAATGCATCTTTGTGGTATAAAAAAAGCATATAAAGTTGGTGGAGCAAGTGCAATTTCTGCTATGGCTTATGGGACTCAAACTATATCTAAAGTAGATGTTATAACAGGTCCTGGTAATATTTTTGTAGCAACAGCCAAAAAACTTGTTTTTGGTGAAGTAAATATAGATATGATTGCAGGACCAAGTGAGATAGGAATACTTGCTGATGAGAGTGCCGATTGCAATTTTTTAGCAATAGATTTATTGAGCCAAGCAGAACATGATGAGATGGCAAGTTCTATTTTAATAACTCCATCACAACGAATTGCTGACGAGACAAGTAAAAAAGTCTATGAATGGTTAGAAAAGTTAGATAGAAAAAAGATAGCAATGACTTCTATCAAAGAGCGAGGAGCAATTATAGTAACTCGTGATATGAATGAAGCCTTGGAGCTTATGAATGATATAGCACCAGAGCATCTTGAAGTGATGACTGAACACCCTTTTGATTTACTTCCTCGTATTAAGCATGCAGGGGCAATTTTTATGGGTAGATATACTCCTGAGCCTATAGGTGATTATATTGCTGGACCAAATCATACTTTACCAACAGGAGGAACTGCAAAATTTTATTCTCCACTTGGTGTTGAGAATTTTCTAAAAAAATCCTCTATAATAAGTATGAGTAAAGAGGGAATAAATGAGATTGGTAAAGAGTGTGCTCTTTTAGCAAAAACAGAAGGTTTAAGCGCTCATGAAGCTTCTGTTTTAGAAAGATTGAAGTAAGGAATAAATATGAAAAAATTATATGCACCTTGGGAAAAAGCTTTCAAGAAAATTTCAACTCCATTTGAACATTTTTTACATGCTCAGACTACAACCGGACTAGTTTTAATGTTTATGACAGTAGTAGCTCTAGTACTTGCTAATAGTCCATTAGCTGATATATATGCTAACTTTTTTCATACAAAAGTAGATTTAACAGTAGGGTCTTGGCAGCTTTCAAATACTATTCACCATTGGATAAATGATGGTCTTATGGCTATATTCTTTTTTATAATAGGATTAGAGATTAAAAGAGAGATATTAGTAGGAGAGTTATCAAATATAAAAGTAGCTATATTACCTATACTCGCTGCTATTGGTGGTATGGTAATTCCTGCATTAATATATGTTACAATTAATTTTGAAGGAGTTGGAATATCTGGCTGGGGAATTCCAATGGCAACAGATATAGCATTTGCCATTAGTGCTTTAGTTCTTTTGGGAAAAAGAGTACCAACTACACTTGTAACATTTTTAGTAGCTCTTGCGATTGTAGATGATCTTGGAGCAGTTTTAGTAATAGCTATATTTTATACAGATACTATTAATATGTTGCCACTGTTTTTAGCAGGAGGTTCATTTTTAATTTTATTATTATTTAATCGTGTTGGTATTCATATGATTTTACCATATTTTGTAGTGGGTCTTCTGATGTGGTTTTTTATGTTAGAATCAGGAGTTCATGCAACAATAGCAGGTGTGATTGCTGCTATGGCTATCCCTTCAAAACCAAAATTTCACCCATCTGATTTTGTAAGCAAAACAAAAGAGTTACTAAATAAATATGACAAATATGAAGTTTGTGAAGATCATACAATGCATGAAAATCAAAAGGCAATATTACAAAATATAAAAGATAAGATTGATGCAGTAGGTACTCCAGCTTCAAGATTAGAAAATGATTTACATCTTATGGTTGCTTTAGTAATTATACCACTATTTGCTCTTGCAAATGCTGGAATTGCTATAGATTTTAGCTCTATAGGTTCAACTATACTGCAACCAGTATCTCTTGGAATTATGGGAGGTTTAATACTTGGTAAAGTTATTGGTATTTTTGGAGTATCATGGATAGCGATTAAACTAGGAATTGCAAGGCTTCCAGAAGGAAGTACAATGAGTCAGATTTTTGGTGTAGCATTTCTTGGAGGTATTGGTTTTACCATGTCTATTTTTGTAGCAGATTTAGCGTTTATAAATAGTCCAGAATTGATTTTTCAAGCAAAGGTAGGTATTTTGGGAGCTTCACTTTTTGCAGGATTATTTGGTTTCTTTTGGTTGAAATATATAGCAAAAAGAGAGGAGTCAACTTTATAAAGTTGGCTTCTCTATAAAAGTACCTTGCATAAGGTTAATAGGGATCTCTTTTAAATTATCACTTTCATTTTTACTCTCTACAGCTGTTGCTATGACCTTAATATCTAATGACTTTATCAGTATATTAAAAGACTCGTAAGAGCTGTTTTTACCTTTATCATGCATATCTATATAAAAAGATTTATTTGCTTTTATATATGCTGGTTTTATAT
>CAZIAJ010000090.1:0-7790 GCA_964537565.1 uncultured Sulfurospirillum sp. | reverse complement strand
TAAAAATACCCTCATCTTTTAATGCCTCATATATTTTCTGTACAAATCCATCTCTCTCTATAGGTCGTATAAATTGTAACATATAATTAGCAATAATTATATCTGCCTGTTTTAAGTCAACTTTGGTCATATCTGCATTTATAAGCTCTATTTTTGCACCATAGGCACTGATTTTTTTAGCTGCATTTTCAAGCATAGCAGATGAGTTATCTATACCAATCAAATTATACAAATGAGATTTTTGATGTAAATGCAATAGTGTGTTAGCAGTAGAACAACCTAAATCTATAATAGTAGCATCTTTTTGACAGTGCAACTCAACCAAATCACAAACTAAAGATATAACCTCTTTATAAAAAGGAATTGAGCGCTCAAGCATATCATCAAAAACACTTGCAACACTCTCATCAAATTCAAACTGCTTTTTTATTGGTTTAGAAAATACTCTATCCATAGTTGTATACTTTGCAAATCTCTAAAGCACTTTTTGCACTATTGATATCAATAGTTATTTGTGTTTTCAAATCTTTTAAATCACTAAATTTTCTATTTTCTCTTAAAAAATGTACAAAAAATATCTCAACTTCATCACCTACATCAATATCTCTATTAATTATATGTGTCTCTATTGAAAAATGACCATCTGTACTAACTCTTGTTCCTATAAATGAAACAGAGTTATATATTTTATCTTCAATTTTAGTTCTTGTTGCGTAAACCCCATCACTAGGGAGAAGATAATCTTTTACCTCAATATTGATAGTAGGATATAACTCCTCTTTTCCAAGACCTTGCCCATCAACAACTTTCCCGATAATAGAGTATTCTCTTGCAAAAAATCTATTTGCATTATCTATATCTTTGTTTAATAAGGCTTCTCTAATTAAAGAAGAGTGAACTGAAATTCCATTGTAGAAAAATTCGTCCACAATCTCCACTTCACCATCAAAAAGGGTTTTTAAATCTTCTGCAACACATGAACGCTTTCTACCAAAAGTAAAATCATAACCAACTACTATTTTTTTTAAATTTTTAAACTCTTTTTTTAACAACTCTATAAACTCTTCACCACTCAAATCTTTTACTTTTAAAAAGTGATAAAACATACAAGGGTATTTTGAATACTCTATTCTTTTAAGTCCAGGTGTTAAATTAGCATGGTCCTTATCAATTACAAACAAAGCACCATTTTTACCAAGTCTATTGATAAGTTGCATATGTCCTAAATGTATACCATCAAAACTACCAATAGCAATGGTGTCAATTTTATCTTTTATTAAAGTAGTAGAAGGTTTCTTCATTTCCCTCTTTTCCTTTCAGGATAGATTCTTTACTCATTAACAAATTCCAGCCACATGAAAAACATTTTGCTTCAAAATTTTCTTTTACTCTTTTTATAGCTAAACTATCCTTAACAACACCCTTTTTTGTTCTTTTTATACCTAAACCTACTTCAAATTGAGGTTTAAAAAGTATCAATATCTTATCATTAGAAAGTCTATCTATATCATCCAAAATTTGCTCAACTCCTATAAAAGATACATCACAAGTTACTAAATCAAATCTATCTTCCGTTTTAAAATCTCTTATATCAGTCTGTTCATAAAGTTTTATTCGTTTATCATCTTTTAAAGTTGGATGTAACTGTTCACTACCAACATCAACAGCACTTACACTTTTTGCATCTTTTTCAAGTAAAACTTGAACAAATCCACCTGTACTACTTCCGATATCTAGACAGTTCAAACCCTTTACATGTAGAGTATCACACTCCTGTAAAAAACCTTTTAATTTATTTCCAGCTCGTCCAACATACTGTATCTTCTCTTCTAATTTTACTTGAGAATCTTCATCAACTTTAAATGATGCTTTTGTAACTAATGTACCATCTACAAAAACTTCACGATTTTTTATCATTTCACTAGCTCTATTTCTACTTTGAACTAAGCCTTTTTCAAAAAGATATACATCTAATCTCAAATCATCTTCCTCATCTCTTCTTCACTAAGTGTTTTAATACCTAAACTTATTGCCTTATTATACTTACTTCCAGCATCTTCTCCAAAAATTACAAAATCTGTTTTCTTAGATACACTTCCTGTTACTTTAGCCCCATGCTCTTCAAGTAATTTTTTTATTTCACTTCGACTTTGACTCATAGCTCCAGTTACTACCACAACTTTACCACTAAAAATAGACTCTTTTGTCTCTATTTTTTCTAGCTCTTTTGGTTTTACTATCTCTTGAAGTTCTACAATCTTTTCAAAATTTACATGTAAAAACTCTTCTAAACTTTCACTCATCTCACTTCCAAATCCATCAAGTAGAACTATCTCATCAGCTCTCTTATAAATCCAAGTAAATCCATACTCTAAAGCTAAGACCTTTGCTGCTACTTCACCTATATGTTCAATACCTAAACCATATATAAACTTATCTAAATTAGCACCTTTACTACTCTCAATCGCATTTAGAAGTTTTACTGCTTTTTTCTCTTTAAAACCTTCAAGTTCTAAAAGTTGCTCTATCTGCAAAAAATATAAATCTTTTACACTTTTTATAAGCTCTTGCTTATGAAGTTGCTCAACTATTTTCTCTCCTAAACCATCAATATAGAGTGCTTTTTTAGAAGCATAATGAATAATAGAGTTTACAACTCTATCACTACACTCCAAATTTTGGCACTTTATTAAAGCACCCTCATCAAGTAGTTCAGAGTTACATGTAGGACAGTTTGTTACTCTTGGTATCTTAGTTTCACTACCATCACGACGCTCTTCAATAACTTTAATAATTTTTGGTATAACATCACCACTTCTAATGATAATAACACTATCACCAATACGTATATCTTTTCTCTTTATCTCATCAAAATTGTGTAAAGTCGCACGTTCTACCGTTACACCATCTATATCTACAGGCTCTACTTCAGCAACAGGAGTTATAACACCCGTTCTACCTACTTGAAATGTAACACTATTTATGCGAGTCACCTTCTCTACTGCTGGAAACTTATATGCACACATCCATTTTGGATACTTAACGGTATATCCCAAATCTTCTTGAAGTTCTATATTATCCACTTTAATAACCATACCATCCATCATCATGGGAATTTTATCTCTTTTTGAGACTATTTCTTGATAAAACTCTTCTATATCTTTTATAGTATTACAAGCTCTTTGCATAGGTGGTTTTAGAAATCCAAGTTTATATATAAAATCCATCTTTTGTGAAAGTTTTGTTTGAGGAAGTGAATTTTCTCCAATACCCCAAGGTTGAAATACAAGTCGTCTTTTTGAAGTAATTGAACTATCCAACTGTCTTAAACTTCCTGCTGCTGCATTTCTTGGATTTGCAAAAAGTGCTTCGCCATTTTCAAGTCTTTGAGCATTTATAATTTCAAAATCTGCTATTCGTATAACAACTTCGCCACGAATCTCAATAGCCTCTTTATAATCTATTTCTAAAGGTACAGAGTGTATTGTTTTTACATTTTGTGTTACATCTTCACCTATCTTGCCATCACCTCTAGTGATTGCTTGAATAAGCTTACCTTCTTCATAAAGAAGATTCATACTAGCACCATCAAACTTTGGCTCACAAAAAAACTCTGCACCGTCCACATTTTTATGAATTCTTTCAAACCAAGTTTTAAGACCATCTATATCAAAGATATCTTCCATACTCCACATACGGCTCTTGTGAGTTGCTTTGCTAAAACCATCACGCACAACACCTCCAACTCTTAAAGTTGGTGAGTTTTTATCTACATGTAAAGGATTTTGCCTCTCATAACTTTCAATAGCACGATAAAGAGTATCATATTCTTCATCTGTAGCTATTGGATTGTCTTCAACATAATAGGCATAAGCCCATTTTTTTAAAATTTCAATTTTTTGTTTATACTCTTCTTTTATCATATCTTAGGATAGCAAAAAAAGCTTTAAAATCTAATTTTATGTTATAATTTTATATCTATTAAAAAGGAACTTTATGTTTGATTATGGTTATTGGATTCTATTTTTTTCAGCCTCTTTTGCACTTAGTATTTCTCCTGGTCCTGATGTTATTTATATATTGACAAAAACTATAAGTGGTGGTAAAAAAGTAGGTTTTGCTTCATCTTTTGGAGTTTGTACAGGTGCTCTTTTTCATGTTCTTTTAGCTTCTATTGGATTATCAGCTATACTTGTATCATCAGAATTGGCTTTTACTTTTATCAAGTATATAGGAGCTACTTACCTAATATATCTGGCTTATAAATCTTTTAAATCTGCTGGTACAAGTTTGCATATTGAGCATAGTAAAAAGACTAAAGAATCCCCATGGAAGGCTTTTAAACAAGGTATGCTTATCGATATACTCAATCCAAAAGTTGCTATATTTTTCATGGCATTTTTACCACAGTTTGTAAGAGAAGGCTATGGTTCAGTTTCAATACAACTTTTTTATCTTGGATTTTTAGTAATCTGTGTTGGTATTGTTGTGGAATCAATATATGTTTTACTAGCCTCAAAACTAACTCATAAAATTAGAAATAGCAAAAAAATTAGTATTTGGTTAGATAAAATAGTAGGTACTATATTTATAGGTCTTGGTCTAAAACTTGCGATAAGTACAAATCGATAAATCAGTTTGTAATTTCTTGCTCATAAACAACATCTAAAAGAGATACAAAATCATCTGCTTTCATATAGCCAACAAATTCATCTATTTTAGACATATCTTTTGGGTCCAATATAAAGTTTGTAGGAAAATACTGCACTTTAAGATTTTTAGGAAGCTTAATATCTTGAATCTTTACTATTTTTTGAACATAATGAGAGTTTATTTGTGAACTATATTTAGTTGGAGTAAAAACTTCTTTATTCATTTTTTCACAATAGTGACAGTTGTTACTCTCAATACTTAAAAGTATAAGCTTATGGTCTTTAATAGCATTTTTTGAAACTTCATTTAAATCAAGCGCATTTAGTGAACAAAAAACTCCTAAAGCTACTATAATTAGTCCTAATTTTTTTAACATCTTTACATCCTTTTTTAAAGTAAAGTTTATTTTACTTTATTATATATTAAGTTCTTATTAATTAACTAAAGTAAGTATCATAAAAAAGTTTTAAGATTGTGATACCAACAATAATCAAGAAAAAAATTCTTATAAACTTTACATCTTTTTTTACTACTAGACTTGAGCCTATATATGCTCCCAATATCTGTCCACTTCCCATCAAAATACCTACTAGCCAGAGAACTTGTCCTCCTATTAAGAAAACTCCTAAAGATACTACATTACTTGTAAAATTCATGATTTTTGTTTGTGCTGTTGCACTTTTTAGATTAAGTCCTAAAAGCATAACTATTGCCATTGTCCAAAAACTACCAGTTCCAGGTCCAAAAAAACCATCATAAAAACCTATCGATATACCAAAAATAAAGTAAAAAATATTTGGATTTAGTTTATGATGTCTATCTTCGCTTCCAAGTTTTGGAGTAAAAAAAGTATATAAAAATATAAAGACCAACATAAAAGGGATAATCTTACTAAGCAGACTTGCATCCAAAAGTAAAATAGAATACGTTCCTAAACTTGCACCAATAAATGTAAAAATAACACCCATATAGACATCTTTTAGATTTACTAATCCTTTACGTACATAATTTGTAGAAGCTGTAAAACTACCAAAAGAGCTTTGAAGTTTATTTGTTGCGAGTGCAATATGAGGAGGCATACCAGATGCTAAAAGAACTGGTACTGTGATGATACCACCACCTCCTGCAATACTATCCACAAAACCTGCTAAAAATCCTGCTGCTAAAAAAATAACATAATAATATAATTCAAATTCCACTATTTATACTTATATATATCATATGTTTTGAGTCTTATCTTAGCCAATATCTCTCTAGTAACTACTTTTAAAGCATATCTTCTATCTCCACCTTTTATGCGGCCTACTTCATGCTCTCCACATTCATGACATATAAAAAAAGTTACTTTTTCACCTAAATTTACAGTTGCTTTACAATTTTCATCATCAACCATAAGCATAGAGTCACAATTTGGACAGTAGCACCATAAGTCTATAATATTATCGCCCTTATATTTCCATTTCCAAATCATATCGTGAAACATATCTTTTTTGTAAAGTTTATATTTTGGTTCAAATATTTTATAGATAAGGACAAGTAAAAAAGCTGTCATTGAAAACAGAGTTATAGCGATTAAAACGACTAAATACTCAGGAATATTATACTCTACTGCTAATGCTTCTATATTCACACTACAACCTTTTGTAAAGCCTTTTGTACTCTTAAAGCTTGAATATGCTCTTTGACATCATGAACTCTTACGATACTTGCTCCCTCTTCTACTGCTTTAAGATGTAGTGCCAATGTTCCACTCAATCTATCTTCTACATTCGACTTGCTTATCATATCTATCATCGATTTTCTACTCGCTCCTATAAGAAGCTCATATCCAAAATGTAAAAAATGAGCATGGTGTTTTATAAGAAGAAGATTATGCTCCAAACTCTTACCAAATCCAATACCTACATCTAAAACTATCTTTTTTATTCCAAAGCTTTTTGCTTTTTTTATACGCTCTTTAAAAAACTCATCAACATCTAAAATAACATTTTCATATTTTGGATTTTTTTGCATCTCCAAAGTTGAACCACTTTTATGCATCAATACCACAGTAGCATCAAATGAAGCTATCAATGAAGCTACCTCATCACTCTGTAAAGCTGTTATATCATTGATAATAGCAAATCCATGCTCTAAAGCATATTTTACACAAAGTGGAGAGTAACTATCTAAAGAAAAATCTACTTTATTATAAAGTTTTGCTTCATAAATCATATCTATTATAGGTTTTATTCTTTTTAACTCTTCTTCTTCAGTAACACCAACACTACCAGGACGAGAAGACACTCCTCCTATATCAATGATTTTAGCACCTTCTTCTATCATCTTTTCTACATAAAGAAGAGCTTTATTTCCATTAAATCTACTTCTTTTAAAAAAACTGTCTTCATTGATATTTAGAACACCCATAACTCTAGCATCTTTAAAACTATTATAAAGATATTTTTCTAAATTAAGTGCAAAATCTTTCAAACCAAATGGCTGAGCTAACTCTTTTTTACTCAAAACCTTTATTTGTGTATCATTTGCAACTAAAACAGCATCACTAAACTCATCTTTACATGTAACGGTATCTTTGCTAACTGCTAAGTCGGCTCCTATACTAAGTGCATCTTGTTTTAAAATATTCGCAGCAGGTGCTTTAATATCTTTTATATATATAAGATTTAAATTTGCCTTATCTTTTAGTATGTTTACTCCTGCTTTAGTAGAACCAATTTTATTAAATAGTTCCTCTTTAGAGGTGAAATTATTTAGCCTATATAACCTCATTGCCTTTTTCTTTTCATAATTGAAATTAAAAGAGTAAAAAGCATATTTTGAGGTCTTGAATTTAAACTAGCAAGTTCCAATATCTTTCCAAAATGCTTTAACTCTTGCTCTGTAAATGAGAGGTGATGTTCCAATACAGCTTCACTAACTACCGATTGTATTGTCTCTTTAAGTTCATCTTTGCTAATACGACTATTGGCTTTTACAAACTCATATATATCTTTTTCACATAGATTTTTTAGATTTAATCCTGTTTTTTCTCTATTTTTTTCTATCTTAAGCTCTTTTAAGCTCATTCTTGAACGAATTGTAGGCAAGAAAACTGTTTTTGTTGGAGCTATTAGAATAAATACTATATTTTTAGG
>CAZIAJ010000089.1:0-7790 GCA_964537565.1 uncultured Sulfurospirillum sp. | reverse complement strand
TTTTAGTGTAGCTATATCTTTTTTAGTTCCTCTTTGTTTTAGATGCTTACAAACTCTTTCATATCTTTCTTTAGTAAAATTTTGTCCAAATTTTACTTTACATGTAATCTCATCAGGATGAAGTTTAAATACTGCAGTTGCATTTATAATCTTTTCGTACATTTTATCATTTAAAGGTATATATTGCCCTTCTTGTTGCAATTTTTTCATCAAAGCATTTAATGCATCTACTTTTACATCATACTCATCTACTAACTTTATTTTACCATTAATAATCACTGATTTAAACATATGAGTTGCTGGACAAGCTGAACTATCATTTGTACTAAAATAAGATGGCAATATTGAGTATGCTTCCACTACTGAAAAAGAAGCATAACTATTTTGTTTAATAAAATCGATTTTTTTACCATTTTTGGCCCCATGAAAATATATATTTTCATTTAGTTCCATAAAATTTATAGGTAATGAGTAAGGCTTATTATCAAAACTAAGTGCTAAAGTTCCAAACTCTGCGTTATATAATATATCTTGTATAATTTTTTTATCAGTCACTGTAAATAGTTTTTTCAATTTGTATCCTTTATTACTCTATCACCTAAATAGATATAATACAAAAAAGTTGCTATATTTTATTTCTATATTATGATAGAAAACAGAGAGGCTTTAATAACCTCTCTGTATATATGATACTATGCTAATGCTTCTTTAGCGTATTTAACACCCAAAGAATAAGCTAATTTATTTGCTTCATGTACTTTTGGTGGTACTTTTGAAAGCATAACTTCAAGAACTAAATCATCAGCAAGAACTTTAGTCATTTCAACTGTAATAGCAAGAGCTACAACAGATTGAGTAATAACATTTCCAACTTCTTCTTTAGCAATAGTGATAATAGGAATTTCAATAATTCTCCATTTTTTTCTATCTTCTTCACTTGGAGTAACAAGATTTGGCTCTATTACTATAATAGCACCCTCTTTTACTCCATTTTTAAAGTTATTGAAACTAACTTGTGCAGTTGCAATCATAAACTCTATTTCACCCTCATTTGCATAAGGATATAAAATTTCACTATCATCAAGAAGAATGTCAACTTTAGTTGGTCCTCCTCTAACTTGAGAAGTATAAGTTGAAGCTTTTACACCATAACCACCCTCTTTGATTTTAGCAGCTGCTAAAATTTCACCAGCAAGTATAACACCTTGACCACCAACACCAACAAATCTTAATTGTCTTCTCATCATGGTCTCCTTATAACTTGACTGTTGTTTTATTTTGTGCAGCTTCGATTACTTTATCGTAACTATCACAATATTCTGGATTGTCATACTCTTTTAAGATACCTGTTGGAAGTTTTCCAAATTTATCTTCATCAGGAAGAGTTTCATATTTTTTCTTAGAGATTGTCATATCTTCAATCCACTTAAGAGTTTGAACTGCTTCACCCATCTTATTTTTTCTACCAAGATTGATGTGACAATTTGAAAGCATCTCCATAAAAGAGTAACCTTTATGTTTAAAACCAGCTACAAGTACTTTTTCCATTTTTACTGGATCTAAAACTGTCTCACGAGAGACAAAAGTAGCACCAGCTCCAAAAGCAAGTTTAGCTGCATTAAAAGATGGATCAATATTTCCATACTGCGCAGTAACTGTCCACATACCTTTTGGAGTAGTTGGACTAGTTTGAGAGTTAGTCAAACCATAAATAAAGTTGTTAATCAAAATATGATTCAAATCTATATTTCTTCTACAAGCATGAATTGTATGATTTCCACCAATTGCAAGTCCATCACCATCTCCTGTTACAACAATTACATGCTTTTCAGGATTTGCAAGCTTTATACCAGTAGCATAAGCAATAGCACGACCATGAGTAGTATGAACTGTATTACAGTTTATATATGAACTAAAACGGCCACTACAACCGATACCAGATACTATACAAACATCTTTCATATCCCATCCCATTTTATCAATAGCACGGATACAAGCTTTAAGTATAACACCATCACCACAACCCCAACACCATAGTGTTGGCATCTTATCAACTCTAAGATATTTATCGTAATTAAAAGCCATTAAAACATCTCCTTAACTTTTGCTACCATCTCTAATGGTGCAATTGGTCTACCATTTGCTTTATGAAGAGTTTTAAAATCATCTCTTTTCATGACTCTTTGAATCTCTTCAAGGTATTGACCCATATTTAACTCAGTAACAAAAATTTTATCAAATTTTTCACCAATCTCTTTTAACTGCTTTTCTGGACTTGGCCATAGTGTGATAGGTCTAAATAAACCAGCTTTTATACCATCGGCTCTTAGTTTAGTAACAGCTTCTTTAGCACCTCTAGAAATACTACCATAAGCTATAATACAAACTTCAGCATCATCAAGCATAAACTCTTCATACTCAACTAAATCATCTGCTTTATTATTCACTTTCCCCATCAATCTTTCAATATTAAATTCACATGCTTTTGCATCTTCTGTTGGGAAACCTGTTGGTCCATGATGAAGTCCAGTAATATGGTATCTATAATCTTCAAAAAAAGGATTTAAAATTGCTGGTTCATCCATAGGTACATCATAAGGTTTATAATCTTTTGGATCACCCTCATATCTTGCACGATTAACTATACTCTTTTTAACATCTTCCAAATCAGGAAGGATTGCTTTTCCATGCATATGTCCTAAAGTCTCATCTAAAAGAAGGAAAACTGGAGTCATGTATTTCTCAGCTATATTAAAAGCTCTAATTGTTTCTGTATAAGCCTCTTCTAAAGAACCTGGACAAAGTGTAATAGATGCATAATCTCCATGTGTTGGATACTTTGCTTGTCCAATATCTGCTTGAGATACACGAGTTGGTAAACCAGTACTTGGACCACCACGCATAACATTTACAATAACCAATGGAATTTCTGCAATAAAACCAAGACCGATTTGCTCTGATTTAAGAGATATACCAGGACCACTTGTCGCTGTCATAGACTTTTTACCACTCATAGAAGCACCAAAAGCTGTACAAATACCAGCTATTTCATCTTCCATTTGAATAAACTTTCCACCTACTTTTGGTAAACTTACACTTAAATCATGTGCAATTTCACTCGATGGAGTAATAGGATAGCCACCAAAAAATTCACAACCACAATCTATTGCGGCTTTTGCTGCAAGCGCATTACCGCTTGAAATTACTTCTCTTGCCATTTAAGCTTCCTTATGCACTTAATTTTCTAAATTTATTATCTTTAACCGCTTGGGCACGCTCTTTAGCTTCATCTGTTATCTTTGCAAACTTATACTCTTTTCTATCTGCTACATATATAGCAAAATCTGGACAGTGCAGTTCACAATCTTTACATCCGATGCATGCCTCTGGTGCTACTACTTCAATCATTGATCCAAGTATTGAACTTGGAGCTGCGACCATAGCTAAAACACCAGCAGGACACATACTTACACATACATCACAAGCTTTACATCTATCTGTATTTACCCAAACAGCAGTATCTTGTGGAGCTGTAACTAAACTCATATGGCTCTCCTTCTTTACAATTTTTATTTAATTTTTTTTATTTCTTTGCTAAAACTTCTGCTACTTTTTTACCAATATCTGCTGGTGATTGTACAACAGCAACACCCGCAGCTTCAAGAGCAGCCATCTTCTCAGCAGCTGTTCCTGCACTACCACTAATAATAGCTCCAGCATGACCCATTCTTTTACCAGCTGGTGCAGTTTGACCAGCTATAAAAGCAACAACAGGTTTAGTTATATTCTCTTTTATAAAAGCTGCTGCTTGAATCTCAAGGTCACCACCAATCTCACCTATCATAACAATAGCTTCAGTCTCAGGATCAGCTTCAAAAAGTGGTAAAAGCTGCTTATAACTAAGACCTATAATTGGATCCCCACCAATACCTACAGCAGTTGTTATACCAAATCCCTCATTACAAACTTGATTTGCTCCTTCATAAGTCAATGTTCCAGACTTACTTATAAGTCCAACATTTCCTTTTTTGAAAACAGCACCAGGCATAATACCTATCTTACACTCTTCAGCAGTAATAATACCAGGACAGTTTGGTCCAATTGTATTCATACCTTTTTTAGTTGCATACATCTTTGCAAACATCATATCCTTAACAGGAGCACCTTCTGTAATAATAACAGCTAGCTCTATTCCAGCATCTGCAGCTTCCATAACAGCATCACCAACAAAAGCAGGTGGAACAAAAATCATACTTACAGTTGCCCCAGTTGAACTAACTGCATCTTTTACTGTATTAAAAACTGGTTGACCAAGATGCTCTTGACCACCTTTATTAGGAGTAACACCACCAACAATTTTAGTACCATATGCTAAACACTGTTCTGCATGGAAAGTTCCCTCTTTACCAGTAAAACCTTGAACGATTACTTTTGTATCTTTGTTTACTAATATACTCATTATAACTCTCCTTTCGCTGCTGCAACTGCTTTTTTAGCGCCATCGCCTAAATCTGTTGCTGCTATAACATTTTTAATACCTGCATTTTTAAGAATTTCTGCAGCTTCAGGTGCATTTGTACCATCAAGTCTAACAACAACCGGAACATGAACATCTACAAGTTTTGTAGCTTCAAGAATTCCATTTGCTATTCTGTCACATCTTACAATTCCACCAAAAATATTAACAAAAATTGCTTTTACATTTGGATTTTTAAGAATAATCTCAAAACCTTTTGCAACAGTCTGTGCATTTGCTTGACCACCAACATCTAGAAAGTTTGCAGGAGTTCCACCCATATAGTTGATAGTATCCATAGTACCCATCGCAAGTCCAGCTCCATTTACCATACAGCCTATTTCACCATCAAGTGCAATATAACTTAAACCATACTCACTAGCTTCTCTTTCATCTGCATCTTCTTCAGTAAGATCTCTCATCTCTTCAATATCTTTGTGACGTCCAAGTGCACTATCATCAAATCCCATTTTTCCATCTAATGCTATAAAATCACCACTACCTGTTTTAACGAGAGGATTTATCTCTATCATCTCTGCATCATTTTCCATATAAACTCTATAAAGTGCAGCTGCAAATTTTATAAATTTACCAACTTGCTCTTTTGGAAGTCCAAGACCAAAAGCTAATTCACGACCATGAAAACCTTGAAAACCAATAGTTGGGTCAACTGCCACTTTTATAATCTTTTCAGGAGTCGCTGCTGCTACATCTTCAATAGCCATACCACCTTCAGTTGAAGCCATGATTACTGGCATCTCTTTAGCACGGTCTAGTACAACACCTAGATAAAGCTCATCAGCAATATCAGCACCCTCTTCTATGTAAACTTTTTGAACAAGTTTACCTTCAGGTCCTGTTTGATGAGTTACTAAAGTCATTCCTAGAATCTCTTTAGCGAACTCTTCTACTTTTTCTAAACTTGTAGCAACTTTTACACCACCACCAAGTCCTCTACCACCTGCGTGTATTTGAGCTTTTACAACCCAAACCTTTCCGCCTAATTTTTTTGCATTTTCTACTGCTTCTTCAACTGTAGTTGCCTTATAGCCTTTTGGTACTGGCACACCATACTTAGCAAATATCTGTTTTGCTTGATATTCATGAACGTTCATAGAGCCTCCTGCGTAATTTTGTCGAAATTCTATAGTCTTTTTTCTATCATCATGATAAAATACTCAACTATATATATTATTTTCTTATAATTTAAGTTTCAAATAAACTTATGTGACATAAATGTTACATAAGTTACTTCACCTCGTATTGTGCCCTTCCCATTTTATATAAATCTTGATCATAAGTATCATTTATAACAGTTAATGGAAAATCAACTACTTCAAGTTTTCTAATAGCTTCTGGTCCAAGTTCTGGATATGCTATAACTTCTGCACTCTTAATCTGACGAGCTAAAAGTGCACCAGCACCTCCAGTTGCACCAAAATAAATTGCCTTTGATTTTGTACAAGCATCTGTTACATCTTTATTTCTCTTTCCTTTGCCTATCATACCTCTAAGACCCTTTTCATTTATAAGTCTTGGAGAGTAAGAATCCATTCTATATGATGTTGTTGGTCCAGCACTTCCAATAGGATCACCTGGTTTTGGTGGAGTTGGTCCAACAAAATAAATAACAGAACCATTTACATCAAAAGGTAACTCTTCACCAGCATCCATTAAATCTATTAGTTTTTTATGTGCTGCATCACGTGCTGTGTAAATAGTACCACTAAGATAAACTATATCTCCAGCTTTTAGTTGAACTACATCTGCTTCACTTAAAGGTGTTGTTAAATTATATGTTTTACTCATCACTATCTCCTTAAAGCTTGATTACAGTATGACGGCTACTGTGACATTGAACATTTACTGAAACAGGAAGGCTTGCAATATGACATGGATTTTTTTCTATATGAACACCAAATACCGTTTGTGTTCCTCCCATTCCCATGGCACCAATACCAAGCTTATTAAGTTCTTCAATAAGTTCTGCTTCCATAGATGCTAAAGTTTCATCTTCGTTTACACTACCAAGTTTTCTAAATAATGCATGTTTGCTTGAAATAACAGCTTTTTCAAAAGTACCACCAATTCCAACTCCAACAGTAAGTGGAGGACATGGGTTTGGTCCAGCATTACTTACAACTTCTTTTACATAATCAACAACGCCTTTTCTTCCTGCAGCTGGAGGAATAACAGTAGCACGACTAACATTTTCACTACCACCACCTTTTGCAGCATACTCGATTGTTAATTCATCACCCTCAACTAAGTCAAAATGAATAACAGCAGGAAGGTTATACCCTACTTCATCTTTTAAATTTGCTCTTGTATCCCAATGACAAGTTGAAGCTCTAAGATAACCATCTTTATAACCTTTTTCAGTTCCTTCATTGATGGCAGCTTTCAAAGTTCCACCAACTACTTTTAAATCTTCTCCAACTTTTACAAAAAATACAGCAAGACCTGTATCTTGACAAAGAGGTTTTGACTCACTTGAAGCAATATCAGCATTCTCTAAAAGCTGTTTTAACACTTCACGAGCCACTGGACTTTGCTCTTTTTCATAAGCCTCATTCATCTTCTCTAAAGCGTCTTTAGGAAGATTTGTACCACTATACATAATACAATCTCTTATAGATTTAACTATATCTTCATACTTAATTTCACGCATTATTTCTCCTCAAAAAAATTATTTTTATGCAGTATATCCAACAAACTATTAACTGATTTTACACTATTTGCAAAAAGTCTCTGCTCACTCAAGTTTAATGGCAATTCAACTATCTTTTCTATACCATTAGCACCTAAAATAACAGGAACTCCATTAACAGTATCTTTGTAACCATATTCACCATCAAGAAGTGTTGCACATGGAAAAATCGCATGTTTATCACCCAATATAGCTTCTATCATTTTTACTGTACTATTTGCAGGAGCGTAGTAAGCAGATGTTCCCATATGCCCAACTATCTCAGCACCGCCATGCCTTGTTTTTTCTATTATTTCTTGTATTTCTAAATCATTAAGTAAGTCAGTCAAAGCAACACCATTGACTGATGAGTATCTAGGAAGTGGTACCATATCATCTCCATGTCCACCCATAACACTTGCAGTCACTTGTCCATGACCAAAACCAAGTTTTCCTGATATCAAAGTTTCCATTCTCGAACTATCTAAAATTCCTGCCATACCTATAACTTGATTTCTAGGATAATTTCCTACTTTTAAAGCAGTATATGTAGTGGCATCTAAAGGATTTGTAACTGTTATAACT
>CAZIAJ010000088.1:0-7887 GCA_964537565.1 uncultured Sulfurospirillum sp. | reverse complement strand
CAGCTAAAAAAGGATATTTTTATAGAGATAGTTGGATTTTAGAAGATGTTACATTAAATATCAAACCAAAAATAGAATCTATTTCAGATGATGGGTTAACTAAAGTAAAATATAAAAAATATACTACTTTAAAGGATTTTAGACCAAAAATAATAGAAAATATTCATAAAGGGGAGTATAATTTATCTATATTAGATACTATAGATGCTTTAAGTTTTTTCTCTTCACAAGACGTAAATTTAGATAGGATTAAAACACTTCTTTATTCACAGCTTCTTTTCCCTCTTTTTGCACCTATCTTAGTAGTAATTTTATTTTATAGATTACCTATTAGTAGTAGATTTTTTAATGTTGCATTTTTAAGTTTCGTTTTTATTTTTATAACGCTTTCTACATGGGGAATTTTATTTATACTCTCAAAACTCTCTGCTACTTCTGTTATATTTCCAGAGCTAGGGGTAATTTTACCCATATGTTTGTTAGGATTCTATGCTCTAAGGCAGTATTACAAAGAAAATTAATCTATATTTAGGTAAAATAAGTCTATTTTACAAAAGAGGCTTATGTATGGAGTATAGAGAATTAGCAAATAAATATGGCACACCACTTTATGTGTATGATTTTAATCACATAGAACAACAATTTACAAAATTAAAAGATGCTTTTAAAGCACGAAAATCTCTAGTTTGTTATGCTGTAAAAGCTAACTCTAACTTATCAGTTTTGAAACATTTAAAAAGCTTAGGTGCTGGATGTGACTGTGTATCTATAGGTGAAGTAAAACGTGCTTTATATGCAGGTGTTGCAAAATATAAGATAATTTTTTCTGGTGTTGGTAAAATAGATGATGAGATAGAAGAGGCTTTAAAAGAAGACATCTTGATGATAAACTTAGAGAGTGAAGAAGAGATGGAAAGAGTTGAGTTTATTGCCAAAAAACTTAATTTAAAAGCAAGAATAAGTATAAGAGTAAATCCAAATATAGATGCGAAGACTCATCCATATATCTCAACAGGACTTCATGATAATAAATTTGGAGTTGATATAGATAGTGCAAAAAGAATGTACATTAAAGCAAAAAATTCTGAGAATTTAGACCCAATTGGAATTCATTTTCATATAGGAAGTCAGATAACAGAACTTGAGCCATTTAGAGATGCAGCAAAAGTTGTTTCTGATTTAGTAAGAAATCTTCAATCACTAAATATAGATATAAAGTTTTTTGATATTGGTGGTGGAGTTGGAATTGACTACGAAGGAGAACAGACAATAAATCTTTATGATTATTCTCAAGCAATTTTTGAAAATTTAACAGGACTTGATGTTACACTTACTTGTGAGCCAGGAAGATTTTTAGTAGGAAATTGTGGAGTATTTATAACAAGAGTTCTTTATGAGAAGAATAATGGTAAAAAAAGATTTATTATAGTTGATGGAGCTATGAATGATTTAGGTCGTCCTAGTTTGTATGGAGCTTACCATAAAATAGAAGTAATTGGTAGTGAAGGTAAAATAAGTAAAGCAGATGTTGTAGGACCAGTTTGTGAAAGTACTGATTTCTTTGCAAAAGATAGAGAATTACCTCAAACAAAACATGATGATTTGTTAGTTATAAAAAGTGCAGGAGCATATGGTTTTACCATGAGTAGTAATTATAATACAAGAGCAAGAGTAGCTGAAGTTGCACTAGTAGATGGTAAAGATAAACTTATAAGAGTAAGAGATAACTTTGAAGAGATGATTGCAAATGAGATAAAATGTATCTAATAGATGTACAAGGTACTCTAATAGATGATAAAAATAAAAAGCCAATCAAAGGAGCTATTGAGTTTTTAAATAGTTTGAAAGAGCCATTTGTAGTTGTAACAAATAATACAAAAAAACCTAGTTTAGAGTTTTATGATTTTTTAATAGATTTAGGATTTAATATTCCCAAAAATAGCTATCTTGATCCTTTTATGGTTTTAAAAAACTCTTTACATGTAAAAAGGGTTTGTTGTTTTGGGCCCATGGAGTTTGTAAAAGTTGTTGAGTCTTTAGGTTATAAAAACACAATAAAAAATCCAGAAGCTATTTTAGTAACAAGTAGTAAAGATTTTGATTCAGATGATTATGCAAGTATGATTGAGATGGTTATGGGTGGAGCAAAACTTATAGGTATGCATGCTACTAGTATATACGCAAAAGATGGTCGTCGTTATGCTGGTGTAGGAGCTATTATGAAGATGGTTTCTTATGCAACTGGGAGTAAGTATAAGGTCATAGGAAAACCTAGTAGAGCTTTTTATGAAGAAGCATTAAAGCTTTTACATGTAGAGAATTTTGATCATGTTGAAATGATAAGTGATGATGCCGTAGGTGATTTAGTTGGCGTAAAAAAGCTTGGTGCAAAAACAACTCTAGTCTTGAGCGGAAAGTGTAAAAGTGAAAAAGAAGCTCTACATGTAAAGGCTTTTATAGATAAAATAGTAGTAGATATAGGATGTTTAAATGGATGAGTTAGATGTATATAGAAAACGTATAGATAGTATAGATAATGAAATTTTAAAACTTTTAAACGATAGAATGAAATCTGTTGAAGCAATAGGACTCGCAAAGCAAACGACAGGAGCTTCAATTTATAGGCCTGAACGTGAAAAAGAGATACTCGATAGATTAAAATCACTTAATAATGGAAAACTAAATGCTAAAGCAATTGACGCTATATTTTTAGAGGTTTTTGCAGTAAGTCGTAACCTTGAGATGCCTGAAAAAGTAGTATTTTTAGGACCAGATGGCAGTTACACTCATCAAGTGGCTGAGAGTCGTTTTGGTGCTATGGGTAATTATATTGCACTTAATTCAATAGAGGCAGTTTTTAATGTTTTGGCAAATGGTGAAGCAAAGTATGGTGTTGTGCCAATTGAAAATAATACAGAAGGTGCAGTGGGGATTACACTTGATTGTTTAGGTAAGTTTGATTCTCTTATAGTCTCTGAAATTTATATGGATATACATCACTCTTTTGCAACAACTTGTGAAAATTTAAAAGATATAAAAAGAATTTATTCTCATCCTCAAGGCTATAATCAATGTAGAAAATTTTTAGAGGAGCATATGCTTTTAGATATAGAATTTGTACCAACTAAATCAACAGCAGCTTCAGCAAAACTAGCTTCAAAAGAGCCAAATAGTGCTTCTATTTGTTCTCATATAGCAGCAAAATTATATAATGTTCCAATTCTTTTTGATAAGATTGAAGACAATTTGGCAAATAAAACTAGATTTTTTATATTGAGTGATTTTAAAAATAGAGCTGGTTTACAAAATAAAACTTCTATTCTTGCAAAGACACAAAATAGACCAGGTGGGTTAGTACAATTTTTGCAGAGTTTTGATAATGAAAAGGTAAATATAACAAAAATAGAGTCTCGTCCAGCAAAAGAGAGTGGCTTTCAAGCAGTATTTTATCTTGATTTTGAGGGACATATAGATGATGAAAATGTACAAAGAGTTTTAAAAGCAAATGAAGGTATAAATGAAATAAAGTGGCTAGGAAGCTACGTAAAAGCAGGAGAGTAGATATAAAATGAAATTTAATAGCGTATTAGATAATTTAAAAATTTATGAAGCAGGAAAACCGATAGAGTTAGTTGTCAGAGAGTTTGGAATTGATGCAAAAGATATTATAAAATTAGCAAGTAATGAAAACCCAAGAGGTTGTAGCCCAAGAGTTATTGAAGCTTTAAAAGATGAAGCAAAAAAAGCAAATTTATATCCTGATGATAGTATGTATGAGTTAAAAGAGGGATTAGCAAAAAGATTTAGTGTTGAGAGTGAAAATATTGTTGTTGGTGCAGGAAGTGACCAGATTATCTCTTTTGCTCTGCAATCAAAAGCAAATGAAAACAGCTCAATTCTTATGGCAAAAACTACATTTGCAATGTATGAGATATATGGACGTCAAACAGGAGCAAAGATACTAAAAACTCCTTCACATACTCATAATCTTGATGAACTTTTAGAGATGTATAAAGCAAACTCTGATATATCAGTTTTATTTTTATGTCTACCAAATAATCCACTTGGTGAGTGTTTAGATACAAAAGATGTATATGCATTTATAGAAAAAATAGATAAAGATACTTTAATTGTAGTTGATGGAGCATATCAAGAGTATGCAAAAGTAAAAGATAAAAACAAAGAGATAGATGTAAAAGATTTAACTCAAAGATTTTCAAATGTTCTATATCTTGGAACTTTTTCAAAAGCTTATGGACTTGGTGGAATGAGATGTGGATATGGTGTTGCTAGTGAAGAGATTATCAAAGCTTTACATAAACTACGCTCACCTTTTAATATAACAACACTCTCTTTAAAAGCAGGTATTGAAGCACTTAAAGATGAAGAGTTTGTACAAAAATGTATAAAAGAGAATTTCTCTGAAATGATTAGATATGAAAAGTTTGCTCAAGAAAATAATTTTAGTTTTATACCAAGTTATACCAATTTTATAACTCTAAAATATGATAATAATAAAAAATCTTCAGATATTGCGCAAAATCTGTTGAAAAAAGGTATAATTGTAAGAGATTTAGGAGCATATGGTATGAATGCTATAAGAGTAACCATAGGCACAGCAGAACAAAATAGTAGATTCTTTGAAGTATATAGAAATTTATAAGGGTATAAATGGATTTTAAGACGCTTTTAGATCAGATAGCAACACTTTTTCAAAACTTTACACTTAAGCAGAGAATTGTAGCACTCGTTTCAATTCTTTTTGTGGTTGGTTTTATCGTATTTTTACTACTTTTTAGAGCAAAAGATAGTATGGTTGGTAGTGGCTATAGTATACTTTTTGAAAAAACTAATGCAGGAGATTCTGCACTTATTATTCAACAATTAGAAAAAGATGGAGTACCGTATAGAGTTGTTAATGAAGGCACTATTGCAGTACCATCAAGTATGGTTTATAAGCAAAGAATTGCAATTGCAGCACTTGGTATTCCTAAAGATAGTAAAGTTGGATTTGAAATTTTTGATAAAAATGAGTTTGGTGCAACAGATTTTGAGCAAAAAATTAAATATTTAAGAGCATTAGAGGGTGAATTATCTCGTACTATTGAGGCATTACAACCAATAGAAAATGCAAGTGTTCATATAGCTATTCCCAAAGAGACAGTTTTTGCTGAAAACAAAAGTCCAACAACAGCATCCATAGTTCTTATTATAAATAGGGGGATGAAACTATCACTTAAGCAGATTACGGGTATAAAAAATTTAGTTTCAGCCTCTATTACAAACTTGCTTCCAGAAGATGTATCTATTGTGGATCAAGATGGTATTCCTTTGGGGGATGAAAATAGTGCTGCATTTGAAGGAGAGTTAGTAAAATCTCAGATGAAGTATAAAAAAGAGTTTGAGAGAGATATAGAAGATAAAATCATTAATGTTTTAGCTCCTGTTATTGGTGGAGTAGATAAGGTTGTTGCAAAAGTTACAATTGATTTTGATTTTGCTAGAACAGATAGTATGAGTGAAGTGTATGACCCAAACTCAGTTCCAAGAAGTGAGCAGACAGTTGAAGAGAAAAAAGAGGGAAGTAGTCCTAAAGATGTAGGTGGAGTTCCTGGAGCTGTTAGCAATATAGGTCCAGTTCAAGGCTTAGATAGTAAGAAAAAGACAGAAAAATATGAAAAAAGTTCTTCAACAATAAATTATGAAATTTCAAAAAAGGTAATCAACACAAAAGGTGAATTTGCCACTATAAAAAGACTTAGTACTGCTGTTGTTGTTGATGGTAATTATGATTTTAAAACAGATGAAAATGGTAAGAGTACCAATACTTTAGAGTATATTCCTTTAAGTGAAGCACAGATGGCATCTATAAATGCCATTGTTAAACAAACTGTTGGTTTTAATGCTAAAAGAGGAGATGAAGTTACAGTTAGTAACTTTGAGTTTAAACCACTTCAGCGTGATGGTACAAAAGCACCAACACAAAATTTTATAGATAAATTAGCATATTATGGCGGACCTCTTATACCGATAGTTAAGTATTTATTAGCGGCAATTTTACTTTTTATTTTTTACAAAAAAGTAATTGAGCCATTTAGTCAGAAGATGATAGAGCATAGTGTTGAAGAGTATAGTGCTGAAGATATTAAACCTGAAGAAAATGATGAAGATAGTGCAGAAGATACCTTAGAAAAGTTTAAAAAAGCTCGTAAAAAAGTTGAAGATCAGTTAGGTATTGGTGATGAGTTTAATGAAGATGAACTTAAATATGATGTACTTTTAGAAAAGTTAAAAACACTGGCTGATGATAAGAGTGAAGAGATAGCAGGACTTCTTCAAACTATGATAAGAAATGAGAGTGATTATGATTTCCAGCCAAAAAATACAGGAGCTGAATAGTGAAATTATCAGATGATCAAAAAAATCAATTTGATGAACTAGGGATGACTGAAAAAGTTGCTATTTTACTTATACAGCTTGGTGAGGATACAACAACAAATCTTTTTTCTCACATGGAGATTGATATTGTTACTGATATTTCAAAATATATTGCAACTGTAAAAAATATAGATAAAGCAGTAGCAAATGCAGTTCTTGAAGAGTTTTATGCTATCTTACAGTCTAATCAGTATATTAGAAGTGGTGGTATGGAGTATGCAAAAGAGATTCTTTATCGTACATTTGGTACTGAAGCCGCTCAAAAAATTATGGATAAACTTTCAAAGAGTATGGAAAATACGCAGAGTTTTGGTTATCTTTCACAGATAAAACCACAACAACTTGCAGATTTTATTGTAAATGAGCATCCTCAAACTGTAGCACTTATCTTAGCTCATATGGATCCAACAAGTGCAGCTGAAACTATCTCATTTTTTCCTGATGAACTTAAGAGTGAAGTCACAATTCGTATGGCAAATCTTGGCGATATTTCACCATCTATTGTTAAACGAGTATCTGCTGTTCTTGAAAATAAACTTGAATCTCTTACTTCGTATAAGGTTGAAGTTGGAGGACCAAGAGCAGTTGCAGAGATACTTAATCGCCTTGGTCAAAAAGCATCTAAATCAACTATTGCTTATATTGAACAGACAGATGAAGATCTCGCAAATACAATTAAAGAGATGATGTTTACATTTGAAGATATTATGAAACTAGATGCCACTGCAATCCGTGAAATACTTAAAGTCGCAGATAAAAAAGATCTTATGATTGCTCTTAAAGGAGCGGCAAATGAACTTCGCGATAAATTCCTAGAAAATATGTCACAACGTGCACAAGATGCTTTTCTAGAAGAGATGAGCTTTTTAGGAGCTGTTAGAGTAAAAGATGTAGAAGAGACACAAAGACGAATAGTTGATGAAGTGCAAAAACTTTCAGAACAAGGTGTCATTCAAGTGGGTGAAGCAGAAGAGATGATAGACTAATGAAAAATATTATAGATACTAAAAGTGCTAAAAATCATTTAATAGAGCCGTATCATTTTAAAGTTCTTGGAGGTATTAAAACTACTTATCAAGAAGAAGAACAAGATCTTTCTGAAGTAGTAGTTCAAAAAGAACTTCTTAAAGATGAGCAGAGTGAACCAGTAGTTCAGGTATATGAGCAACAAAATAAGTTTATAGAAGAGTTGCTAAAGAAAAGTGATGAACTTTCAACAAATATCGTTAAATTACAGATGCAGATAGAGAAACAAGAAGAAGATTTTAATGCTAGACTTAAAAATGAACTTGAAAGAGAATCACAAAGTGCATATGAAAAAGGTTACCAAAAAGCAAAAAATGAATTAGAAGTAGAAATAGATAAAGTAAAAGAGAAATTTTTAAATTCTATAAATATACTTAAAAAAAAAATAAAAAAAGGAAATGAGTTTTTAAAACATATTGAGAG
>CAZIAJ010000087.1:0-7945 GCA_964537565.1 uncultured Sulfurospirillum sp. | reverse complement strand
ACACATTTACTTCGGCGCTTTTTTGGAGTATATTTTGGTCCTTTTTTATGGTTACAACTCTACCTACATTTGGAAGAATTTTTTGTGGTATTTGTCCGCATGGTTTTTTAGGTAAGTATATAACAAAGTTTGGACTTAAAAAAGAGATGCCAAAATGGATGCAAAATAGATTTATTGGTCTTTTTTTATTGGTTATTGGTTGGTGGGGAGTTTATTATATATTTCCAGGAGTGTATAGAACACCTTTTGGAACTGCAATGCTTTTTACAGTTATGACTCTACTCTCTTTTGTTATCTATTTTTTATATAAAGATATGAGTTACTGTAAATATATATGTCCTATTGGAACAGTTACAAGAGCTTTTTCAAAATTATCTTTTACAAAATTAGGAACTTATAAAAGCGCATGTAGTGATTGTACTACATTTGATTGTGCGACTGCTTGTCCATATGATTTAAAACCATTTACTTTTGATAAAAAGAACTCTATGGGTGATTGTACTTTATGTATGGAGTGTACAACTGCTTGTGAATCTGTTAATTTTAAATTTCAAAAGCAATCAGCTTCACTATTTAAAAAGTTTAAGGGTCTGAAAGTTGAGATTTGGGCTTATATACTTATACTTGCTTCCATACCAATAGCAATGGCTTTTCATCATGGTATTGGAAGAAGTAAAGCTGCAAAAGATATGATATGGTCAAAAACAGCTAAACTTTTTGAAGCGTATCTGCCTCACTCTATAGATAGTGTAGGTCTTTTTGCCTACTTATATGCTGTGCTTTTTACAGTACTTGCAGCAACTATTGGTATGTTTATAGCTTCAAAAATTTTAAACAGATCTTTTAAGGATACTTTTTATAACCTTGGGTACTCATATGCTCCTTTGTTTATCTTTGCTTCATTAGGACATGCTCTTAGTGGATTTTTCACTAGAGGATATGAGAGAATAGTTGAGGGTTTTGCCTGGGCTTTTGGTATGAAAGTAGATGTTTCATCATTGGCAAAAAGAGGAGATGATTGGCTAATGATATTTAATGCCTTTAAATGGATAGCGATTATTTGGGCTTTAGTTATACTTTATAAGAGAATGAAACTTCTAAAAGTTGATAAGATTAAAAAGATTATAGCTTTCCCTTTTGCTGCTCTTTTGATTGTTTTTTATTTTGGAGTAAATCAGTATAGAACTTATGTAGTAGATACATATGGAAGAGCAAGTGGTGGCATGAGTGGTATGCACCATGGTATGGGTGGTCCAAAGTTTCAAACTGTTTCTAAAGACAGAGCTATTATATTGCAAAAGGGTGAACATAAAGACTCTTGTAGCGTGTGTGGTATGAAACTTCCAATGTTCTATAAAACAAACCATGCAGCAACTACCAATAGTGGTGAAGTACATCAATACTGCTCAATACACTGTTTAGTAGATGAAAAAAATATTAAAAAAGTAGAGCTTAGTGAAGTAAAAGTAGTAGATACTAAAACACTTAAATTCATAGATGCAAAGAGTGCTTTTTATGTAGTTGGCAGTAAGAAAAAAGGCACTATGAGTATGGTTAGTAAGTATGCTTTTTCTAATAACAGTGATGCAAAAGAGTTCCAAAGTAAGTATGGTGGAAGAGTGGTAGATTTTAAAACTGCTCAAAGAACTGCAATGAGAGATTTTGTAAAACCAACTCTGAGAGTAAAACCATCAGATACTATTTTCTTTACCAATAGAAATCCTGCTGCAAAAAGAGGTGGTATGTCTGGCATGGGGCATATGATGATGGGAAGAGATAGAACAAAGGTACCAACAACTTCTTTGTATCTAGCAACAAAAGATATAAAACGAGCAAAATGTGTTAAAAATGCACGAGGAAAGTTTTTTGTTACTGATATCAACTCAAAAGAGATTACTCCAAAAATCAAAAAAAGAGATGGTTGTACAAAAGTAACTTTTGAGGTACCAAAAAGTGGTTATTATGGAGTTTACTATCTTTATGAAAATAGTGATTATGTAAATGTAGCAAAATATGAGTATAAAAGATTTTCTCATGGTAGTGATGATGTGTTTAGCAAAGAACAAAACAGAGCAAAAAGCTTTGAAAAAGTACCTTTTGAGATTTTAAGACTTAGAAATAGTGATGAAGATAGTTTCTATTATAGACTTCAAGTTGGAGATGATTTAAGGTTTAAAGTGTTAAAAGATGGAAAACCTGTTCGTGGAGCAAGAGTATCTTTAAAGACTCAATTAGGTTGGCAAAAAACAGTAAGAACTAACAAAGATGGTATAGCATCTTTCAAACTAATTCAAGACTATAATCCCAAGTGGGAAAAGTTCAATAAAAGATTTAGAGAAAAGTTTATAGTAGTAGCACAGTTTAAAGATACTAAAAAATATAAGATTAGCTACATGGGAGAATATACACCACAAAGAGACTCTTACCAATCTTATGCATATGCATTGATAATTTCACTTATTTTGTTAGTTATTATGAGTGTAGGAATTTTTGTTTATAGATATAAAATTCAAAAGCCATTTCGTGAGGTAACATTTGATGAGTAAAATAAGAGAGATAATAAACCATGTAGATTTAAGAAAATTTAGATTTTATGCACAACTTTTCTTTTTTGTTCTATTTGTATATGGAAGTTATTTTGCAATTGACTTAGGAAGAGAACTTCCTATCTTTTCATGTGGTTACAATCATGAAACAGGAGGTAGTTGTTATTTTCTAGGACTTCAACATCAAATTGCTCGTCCATGGAGTAGACTGTTTAGTTATGCAAGTATTGGAGTATTGACAGGTTTTTTAACATTTTTACTTTGGTTTATAGTGTTCAACAAGGCTTGGTGTGGATATGCTTGTCCTTTAGGAACTATGCAAGACTGGATAACAAGTTTTAGAAAGATGTTGAAAATTCCATATAGTACATATACTCAATCTCAGTATCAATCTTTAAAAAAGATAAAGTATGTTTTTCTTTTTATAGTCATAGTATTTCCTCTTTTATTGGGTCTTGGAGTTCTTGATGGAGAGTGGAGAGGAGCATTTTGTAAGATGTGTCCTGGAAGATTGGTTATGCCTCTTTTCTCAGGTGATTTTAGTCAATGGACAATAGATTTTTCAACAAAAACTGCACTTTTCTTAACCGCTTTTGGTATGACATTTACAGTTATATTTTTTGTAGGCTCTTTTATAAAAAAGAGATTTTTCTGTTTTTTCTGTCCTATGAGTGCTATGCACTATATCTTTAGTGATTGGTCTATACTCAAGTTAAAAAAAGATGGTGACAAATGCACAAAATGTGGTGATTGTTACAATGTTTGTGATATGCAAATCAAAGATATAGCCGATGATGTAAATAGTAAAAATATCTTAAGAGATGATTGTATATTTTGTATGAAGTGTGTTGCTGCTTGTCCTGAAGATGATGCTCTACATGTAGACATACTAAATATGAAAGTATTTAGTGCAACCAAGGGTGGTTTTAGTAAAAGAATGCAGATAAATAGCTTAAAAGAAGATAGAAATGAGAAATAGAAAAATAGAAACACCAAAAGAGAAGCAAAATCGTCATAAAGCGATGGAGAGTGTTGCTGTTTTAGATAAAATAAGACATGACTTTGATACACATTTAGAAAAAATGGACTATTTTTATGATTTATACGAGAGAGTATATTGTAAAAGAGAGTCAATTCATGACAAGAGTATAAAAGTAGGAACTATGTGTCTTCAAGTTCCTTCAGAGATTATATATGCACTTGATGCAGTTCCTGTTCGACTGTGTAATGGATTTTATGCAGATGATGAGATAGGAAGTGATTTGGCCCCATCAAAAGCTTGTCCTTTGGTAAAAGCTACTATTGGGCAGTTTAGTTCAGGTAATTTTACAGATAAACCAGATCTTATAGTCTCTCCTACTACATGTGACCAAAAATCTAAATCTGGAGCCATTATAGAAAATATGGGATATACCATTTTTGATATGGAGTTTCCTAGAACAAAAGAGAGTGATGAGAGTAGAGAGTATTGGAGAAGAAGTGTTAGAAAATTTACAAAAGAGTTATCTAAAAACTTAAATAAAAAACTAAAAAGATCAAAGTTAAAAGAGTCTATTAAAAAAATAGGTTATGCCCAATATTTGTATCATCAATTAAATGATTTAAGAAAACAACCAATTCCGCCTATAAACGGAAACGATATGTTTTTAGTAACAAATGCTTTTTTCTTTGACGAGATAGATAACTGGATTGGTGCTATTGAAAATCTACTTGATGAGTGTAAAAATAGTGTTGAGAATAACAAAGAAAAACTACATAAAAATAGTCCTAGAATTGTATATACTGGCTCACCTCCAGTTTTTCCTAATCTAAAAGTTCCTATTATTATAGAGCAATCAGACGGAATTATAGTAGCAGATGAGACCTGTAGTTCAAATAGAATGTTCAATGATATGGTAAGTGTTGATGAGTGGTTTTTATATGATATGGTTGATGCAGTTTCAGATAGATATCTAAAAGGGTGTACTTGCCCAATTTTTACTAAAAACAATGACAGAATAAGAAGGATTATTGACTTAGTAAGAGATTATAAGGCAGAAGGAGTTGTTTATCAGGCATTTGCAGGTTGTCAGGTGTATGAGATGGAACAAAGAAGTGTCCTTGAAGCTATGGAAAAAGAGGGCATACCTATACTTTACTTAGAGAGTGACTATAGTCCTAGTCATCTAGGACAATTAACAACTAGAATAGAAGCTTTTATAGAGTCACTTAAAAATAGAAGGAGAAAAAAATAATGCACTATTTTGCTGGGATAGATATAGGATCAACTGCGATAAAAATAGCTATTGTAAATGAAGAAAAAGAGTTAGTTGGGCAAAATATTAGCGCAAGTGGTAGTATGTTCTACAAGTATGCAAAAGAAGCACTAAGTAATCTTTTAAAAGAGCTAAATATCGAAGAAGATAAGTTAGTTTATACAGTTGCGACTGGTTATGGAAGAAAACTATTTAAAGAGGCAAATGAAAAGATAAGTGAAATAACAGCTAATGCAATAGGTGCTAGAGCAGCTGCAAATGATGAGTGCGATATAAAAACAATCATCAATATTGGTGGTCAAGACTCAAAGGCGATTTCACTTGATAGTGAAGGAAATGTAGTAAATTTTGCTATGAATGATAGATGTGCTGCAGGGACGGGAAAGTTTTTAGATGTAGTTGCTATGAATTTAGAGATTGGAGTTGAAGAGCTAGGTGAGTATCATTTTAAAGCAAAAGGAACACCACTCTCTATAAATAGTACATGTGCAGTTTTCGCAGAATCAGAAATCATAGGTCTTTTAGGAAATAGCCATAGTATAGAAGATATAGTTTCAGGTGTTCACTACTCAATTGCTAAAAGAGTTATAAAGTTGGTTAAGAGAGTTGGTATAAAAGAGGCTATCTATTTTGATGGCGGACCAGCATTAAATGAGGGCTTGGTAAATGCTATAGAAAATGAGCTTACAAAAGAGATTTATATACCAAAATATCCTCAGATAACGACAGCTTTTGGAGCAGCAATTTTAGCAAACGAATCTTATAACTACTATCAAGATGAACAAAAAGAGGCATAATGCTTGATAAAACACTGAAATTTTTTATTGAAAACTATAAGTTAAATTATATACTTTTTTTCCTTGTATTTGGTCTGGGAGTATATAGTTATACTCTCTTACCTAAAGAGGTTTCACCTGTAATTGAGCCAGATTCCATCTCTATAAGAGGTGGATATAGTGGGACATCTTTAGATACTTTAAATAAGATGGTAGTTGAAGAGATAGAATCAGAAGTTCAAAATATTGATGGAGTTGATACAATCTCATCAAGAATTACACCAGGACGTTTTTCTGTGACACTTGAGCTAAAAGATGGAGCAAACAGAGATCAAGTTGAAAAAGATGTAAATGATGCTATAACAGCAGTTTTACCAAATCTTCCAAGCGATATGAATGAGCCTACTATAAGAACAGTTGCACATGCAAGAAGTTTGATGCAAGTATCTGTATTTAGCAAAAAATATAGTAAAAATGAGTTAATAGAACATGCAAAACAGTTAAGACTAAAACTTTTGGGTATAAAATATGTATCTGATGTAACGATCTTTGGAAATTCAGATCTCTATTATGAAGTTTTGATTGATGAGAAAAAAGCTTTAGCTTATGGTTTGACTCAAAAAGATATTATAGATCTGATTCCAAATATATCTTATATCTTTCCACTTGGAAAGATTGAAAATGGCAAACAAGAGTACTATATCTCATTGCAAAATAAAAAAGATATTTTAAAAGAGTTCAAAAATACTCTGTTAAATATAGACGATAAAATTATCTCATTAAAAGATATTGCAACTATAAAAAAGAGATATCAAGACTCTTCTACATTAGCTAGTATGAATGGTAAAAATGCAATAACTTTAGCAATTTCACAAAATCCAAAGGGAAATGCCATTGAGATTTCAAAAGATGTACAAAAACTTTTAAACAGATACAAACAAGAGGGTATAGAGTATGATATAAGAAGTGACCACTCTACCGTAGTTAAAGATAGATTGGACATTGTTATATCTAACATTTTGATGGGGATTATTTTAATCACATTTCTAACCGCACTTTTGATTAATCTTAGAATGGCAATGGTAATAGCTTTAGGAATTCCTACCTCTTTTGTAATAGGAGCTATATATTTTTATCTTACAGGATATAGCATCAATATAAACTCCCTTATAGGAGTGCTTATTGCAATTGGAATCATTGTAGATGATGCTATTGTTATAAGTGAAAATATACAACAATATATAGAAAAAGGTTACTCTCCTAAAGAAGCAGCGTATTTAGGAACAAAAGAGATAGCTAAGCCTGTTATTATCGCATCGCTTACTACTATATTTGCTTTTATCCCACTTTTGATGTTAACAGGAAGATTAGGTCAGATAATGGAGCTTATTCCAATTGCTGTAAGCGTTTTAGTAATAGCATCTCTTATAGAATCTTTTATATTTTTACCTATTCATTCGACGCATATTTTAAATAAAAATGCAAAAACTTTATCGTGGAAAAGAGTGACTAAAGTTTATTCAAAAATACTAAAGGTACTTATCCAATATAGAGCTATATTTTTGATTCTATTTTTTGTATCAACATCATACTTTACATACAGTGGACTAAGTAAGCTGAAATTTAAACTTTTTGAATCTTTTGATTCTTCTACAGTTACGATAACTTTTAAAGGTAGTAAAGATACATCTTTAAGTGATTCTTTGAAGATAGTTCAAGCAATAGAGACAGATTTGTTAAATCATAAAAAAGAGTTTTCTATAGACTATGTAAGCTCAACCGCAGGATATAGAAGAAGTGCAACTGGTGGAGCTGAGATGTATCCTTATGTTGGTTATATTACTCTTTATCTACAAAAAAGAGCTCCTTCAAATTTTATGGAGAAGTATATTACTCCGTATCTTAGTTTTTATTATGATAAAAAAGGAAGAGATAGAGTTTTAAGCTCTAGACAAATTTCAAAAAAATTGAGAAAACTTTTAAGACAAAAGAGATACAAAAAAAGATTTAATCTAAGAGATATAAATGTCTTAGAATCAAGAATGGGTTACTCAAGAGCTGATATTATGGTAGGTATAATAGGAACTGATTATAAAAAAGTAATCAAAGGAGTTCAAAAACTAAAAAATGCTTTAAGGCCTATCGATGCAGTTAAATTTGCAGGAGACAATATGAAATTTGGCTCTAGTGAGATAAAACTAAATCTGAATAACTATGGAAAACAGCTTGGTTTAACACAAAAATATATTGGTAGTTATATTGCTGATTTATACCTTGAAAAGAAAAAAGGTGTTATTTCAGATACTGAAGGACTCTTAGATATAAAAGTCTCTTCAAACTATAAAAGTAAAATTAAAGATTTAAATAC
>CAZIAJ010000086.1:0-8093 GCA_964537565.1 uncultured Sulfurospirillum sp. | reverse complement strand
CAAATCTGTTTGCTACTATGACATCACTTATCTTTTTAAACTCTTCTAGATCTTTGATGACTTTACTGATATGTCATCAATACAAAAAACCGAACAGCCACAAGGGCACACTATTTTTAAAACCATTTTCTATATCATCTTTGACTACAAAACTGTTGGGTAGATCTTTGATCTGTTTAAAAGTTTTATTTTTACCGCCAATCTCAATAAAAAACTTTTCATCTATGCAGAAATCTCCACTTTTAGGATAGTATAGATTATGAGCATATTGGACTTGTGACATAAAAAAAGTTTCTCTGATTGTTCCTACTTCTTTATTGGAACAAAGTATCTCAAATAAATTTGTATTATGCAAGTATAACTTACTAGGCTTTTGAATATAAGAGTTACCTCTACTTATACCACCTAGGCTATTTATGAGATTTGCCTTATTTAGATACACAAGATACTGCTTTAGAGTGTTTTTAGATACCCCTATGAGCTTTGAAATGGCTTCATAGTTTATTTCATATGGTTTTGAACGGCATATAACTTCTAAAAGCTTTTGCAGGGCTACTATATTTGCCAATGGCACTTTATAAATCGTGGCTATGTCATATGTTAAAGTCTCATTTACTATCTCTACTAGTCTTTGGTGATAACTTCTGTTTCCTTCCAACACAAAAGGATAAGCTCCACTTTTTAGATACTCTTTAAAATACTTTAATGGTTTTATCTTAGAGTTGATTTCACTAGATATGTCTAAATGATTTTCAAGTATCTCTTCTAAAGTATATGAGCTGAACCTCTCATCTAAATGTAACTCTATATACTCTCTCAAACTTAAAACGGGAAGCCTATATACTAATGCTCTTCTACTTAAATCACTTTGGCACTGCTCTAGTGATATGGCAGAAGACCCAGTAAATATAACTTTTATATCAAAAAAATCATAAATATTTTTCAAGTCTATACAGAAATTTTCTTTTTTATGTATCTCATCTATGATTAAAACTTTCCCACCATAGTGAGAGAACTCTTCTGCTACATCAAAAAGTGTAGTTGATGCTAACAGTGGATGATCGCAACTTATATATAAAAATTCATCTTTTTTCAAATCTAAACTTTTTAAATATTGCAATACCAATGTAGTTTTACCAGCTCCCCTTGAACCAATCAAGCCAATAAGTTTAGCGTCAAAGTCTATGGTATCAAACAAAAACCTTTTGTACTCAGGTAAAGTTTGCGATAGTTTTATGGTTGAGTATTTTATGAGCTGTTCTATCATTATTTTTCCCTAATCAGTTAACTGACCGTATTTTATCATAAAATGGATTATATATTGATTGTTTATAACTATACTATAACTCTTTCTCTCTTCTTAACAGCAGGATTCCCTTGATAAACACTATATGCTTCCAAATCTTTTGTAGCAATAGAACCAACAGCCAATACACTATGAGTTTTTAAAGTCACTCCAGGGCATACAGTAGCTTTAGCACCAACCCAAGAACCATCTTCGAGTATAATATCTTTAGTGATAAGATTAAAACTTTCTAAAGTATAGTCATGACTTGTATGAGACTTATCCTAAACTTTGTATATTTTTCAGTGAAATTATGTCAAAATATACGAAGTGATTACAGGATAAGAGGTGGGTTTGCACAGTTTATCTTATGGTCTCTTCTAAGGTTTTAAACTTCAATATCTAAGACAATTTTTACTTGCTTATCTATCTCTAACATCTCTTGATAAGTAAGCTTAGTAAGTAATCCTTCTAATAGTCTTTGGTTATCCAAAGCTCTTATCTGGTCACATAGTACATCACTCGCTTTTTCTAGTTTATCTCTTTTACTCACTCTGTATCTCAAAGGGTAAGCATCATCTATTAAAACTGTTGAGATTGGTAAAACAATAGTTGTAGGATGTTCACAATCATTCAAAATATCTGTTTGATAAACTAGAACAGGTCTTATTTTACCAACTTCATTCCCTTTTTTAGGATAAAGCTTCGCTAGATATATTTCACCTTTTTGGAACATTATAGACTATCATTGAGAGTATGTTCAAACTCTTGAGATGCTTTTAAACTCTCTTTTCTTACTTTAAAAGAAGCATTTTTTATCTGTTCTTTAAGCTTTTCTTTTTCTAAGGCATCCTTATAGTAAACAACTGCTTTTCGAATCAAGTCACTTTTTGTTGTTTGTAGCGTTTTAACCATATCTTCTAGTGTATTATAGAAATTATCATCAGATTTTAAAGTAATTGTATGCATAATTTATCCTTTTTTTTATTATAGAATAAAGAATCTTAAAGTAATATTTTAGTAATACTGTTATCTAAACGATTAAATATGTTAAAATAGCAAAAAAAGAGGATTGATTATTTATAAACTATCAGTAGATATAGAACTCATCATAGAAGCATGTAAAAATGAGCCAAATAGCAGTAGATTAAGAGAGCTTATACCTTTAATCAAAGAGTGGCACACCTTTATAGATTTAGCTTATACCCACGGTGTTTTTCCTGTTGTCTATAAAGTTCTCAAAAATTATACTGAGTTTATACCTCAAGAGATTATGCACTCTATGAAGATATCAAATATGAGTATAGTTAAAGAAAACATGCTTATGAGTGCTGAACTTATAAAAGTAATGAAACTACTTGAAGAACACAATATAAAAGCCATAGCATTTAAAGGCCCTACTCTTTCTCAGATGGCTTATGGAGATATTGCTCTTCGTCAGTATTGTGATTTGGATATCTTGATACAAGCGAAGAGTCTACAAAAGAGTTATACTATTTTACTCGATACATATAGCATTCAAACAAAATTACAATACCTAGATAATGACTTATACATAGATAAACTAAATGATGTAAACTTTTTCAATAAAAGTAATAACATACTCATAGAACTTCATTGGAATCTATTTCAAAAACAATTTTCAAATACTCTTTTGTTTACAGATATCCTTAACAGTAGTCAAAAAGTTAAGATTCAAGGCTATGAATTTTCTATATTTTCCAATGAAGTGCTTTTACTCTATCTTTGCATACATGGTTCTAAGCATTGTTGGGAACGAATAAGCTGGATACTCGATATTGATAAAATCATACGAAAAAATCCAAATTTAAACTGGAATCTTATTGAAAAAATGACAAAAGAACTTCAATGCGAAAATATGCTTCATCTTGGTCTTTCACAATCAGAAAGACTGTTTCATACCCCTCTAAATTATGAATATAAAAGTAATAAAAAACTTAACTTATACATAGAAGAAAATTTTGAGAAATTACCTTTAAGTAAAACAGAATTTTCCATAAACTATAACAGCTTTAAATTTCGCTATATGCTTCACGATAACTTTATATCAAAAATACGTTATCTTTTAAGAACTATATTTCCAATAAATGCACAAGATGTAACTTTTGTGCAACTTCCAACAAAAATTTACTTTTTATATTACTTTATAAAACCATTTAGGCTTTCTCTAAAGTATATTAGAAAACTCTTGAATATTTAGACGCTATCACTTCCCATGTATATTGAGTATCTGCTATCTTTTCCATCTTTGCTCCCATACTCAAGAGTTCTTCTTCTGTTATAGTATTTAAAATATTTTTTAATTCTTCTAGACTTGAAAAATAGCTAGCTTCATTACTTGTTGTCTCTCTATTGTAATCTACTCCATAGGCGATTATAGGTAATTCCAAGGCCATTGCTTCTATTAATGATGGGTTTGTACCCCCTGCACTATGTCCATGCAGATATAAGTAACAGTTTGATCTTAGTTGATTGAGTATCTCTTGATTGTAGATAGGGTCTAAAAGATGTATATGATTTATATTGACATATTTTTCACGAAGTTCTTTTCCGTATAAACTTGCATTCCAGTTTCCCACCATCACTAAAGGGTATTTACTTTGTAATGACATTGCTTCTATTATCATATGAATGTTATTTTCTGGTTCTATTCTACAAACTGTAAATGCATACTCTTGTTTCAAAAAATCATACTGCTTATATACTTCAGGAGATATGACTAGCTTGCTTACATGATCTGCCCCATAAGCTATAAGTTCACTCTCTTTACCATACTCCGAGTACACATACTCTTGGATTACCTTGTTGTCTGTAACAATAACATCAGCAGTTTTCACTGCTATCTTTTCAGAGAACTTTAAAAACCACTTTGCATACTTATTCCATTTTGCACGTCTCCATTCAAGTCCATCTATATTGACGATGATTCTTTTATTTGAAATTAGTTTTACAAAAGGAAGTACTATACATCCAGATACGCCAAGTATAAGTAAAGTGTCTGCATACTTTAGGGCTTTAAATATAGATATAATATCGTAAGGGATACTCTGTATACCATTGGCATTTAGGTTTATGTACTCAAGTTTTGCATTATTGTGAGTTTTTGGATAAACATCATAACTTTTGGAACTGCAATAAACAGTCATATCAAAATCTTTGGCTAAATACTTTGTTAAATACTCTGCTAATGTTTCAAATCCACCATACTTAGAGGGTAAACCAACTGTCCCAATAATCGCAATTTTTTTACCCATCGATAGCCTTCAATATATTGTATTTAAATTTTTCTTCATCAAAATCACTTACTCTTTTTCTAGCATTTATAGATAATACTAAACATTTTTCTTTGTTTGTAGACAATTCTAAGATAATACTGGCAATGTCATCTATTTTATATGAAGATACTACATACCCTTCTTTAGCATCTTCTACAATCTCTGCAGGCCCACCAACAGGAGGAACAATCACCGGAATTCCAAATGCCATAGCTTCAACAATAGTCAAGCCAAAGGTTTCTACCCATTGGTCTACACGAGAGAGATTCATCACTAAGCTAGCATCTTTATAGAAAGGCACTACATCTTTTTGACGTGAAACAATAGTCATATTTTTTGGTATAGTAATCTCTTTGAAGTATAAATCTATTTCACCTTGATCTGCATTTAGCAAAAGAGTAAACTTTATATCTACATTTTGACTAGACTTATGAGCTATATCTATAAACTCATATACACCCTTATAAGCCTTTAGTGAGCAGATCATCAGAATGTTAAAAATGCCATCTCTTTTAAACTCATAGCTATGCTCTTGTGCCTTACCTATAAAGTCATTCGAAACAGCATTATAAATAACTTCTTGAGAGATACCTTCAAATGATTCTGATTTTTCAAGTGACTTTGAAACAAAAAAGATTTTAGAAGCTGTTAACGACACCATATAACGTAAAAACTTCTTAAAAACAGCAGGAGATATAGATGTCTCATGTACATGATAATAAACATCTTTTTTCATAAACTTCCCTGCAAGTCCAGCTCCAAAAGGTAAAAGAGTATTTACATAAATGACTACATCTTCATTTTTATACTTTAAAAGTTTAAAAAACAAACTTACCTGAGAAAGCATAAAGGAGACAAGGGTAAGATATTTGTTCTCAAATCGTTTGTAAAAGTACTGACAATGATTTGAAGTAAGTCCAGATAAAAAGCCATCTTCACTCTTTCCAGTATAAAGTTCTACTTCATAGCCCTTTTTTAGCATAGCTTGAATAACCTGAGAAAGTACTTTTGGACTTCCACTATAGTCATTTAAAAGATGTGTAAAAATTATTTTTTTATTTTTCAACTCCATAATATTATTGCTTTAAATCTTCAATCATTGTATTAATCGTAAGGAGTAACTCAACTATCTCATCATTGCAAATATCAAAAATCACAACTGCATCTAAATCAAAATAGTGGTGTGATAAAATATCTCTTATTCCTTTAATCTCTTTCCATTTTATATGAGGATATTGCACAAGTAGTTTTTTATCTGTTAACTTATCTATATTTTTTAAACTCTCCCCAACAGCGATAAGTTTCATACAAATACTATCAAGTTTTTCTTGCCCTTCTTCTGTATCACAAAAATCATCAGCATCTTTTGCATAAGAGCATCTTTTTTCAACTATAACTAAAGCATCTCTTATCTGTTCTAGTACATCTAGAACTAACTCTTTATCATACTGCATAAATACCATCTCGCAAAATTCGTTTTTTCAAATATGGGTTCATTTTATCTCTAAGTCTTACAATATCTACTTTCTGATGTAAGTCTTCTTCTATAAGTTGTTTGATGGCTATCAGGTCTAAAAGTTTTGGATGCATTTGTACAAATATATCTATATCACTATCTTTAGTTGCTTCATCTCTTGCATAACTACCAAAGAGACCTATCTTTTCCACATTATACTTATTGTGAAACTCTAGATAATGTTGACGTAAATAATTTAATATATCAGTTTTAGTCATTATTGATTTTCCTTGCCTTGATTCTATAATATTATAGCACATACAATAAAATTATTGACACTACTATATAACTTTCTTGTCATAGCCTTGTTCCCATATATTTAAATAATTCTACATACTTTTTCGATGTCTCATTATCTTTAGCTTCTATCCAAAATATAATACGATTTATAAGATAAAGATTTAAAAAAACTATAAAGTTAATTTCTATCCCTAGTTGTTTGAGATACCGTTCATACTCAACGATAGCTAACTTATCAAAAATATTTTCATATACTACTTCTACCCTCTCATACCTAATAATAGGATCTATCCTATAGTTAAAAAGATCTTCTAATGGAAGTCCATCAAGTACAGCCTCTTCAAAGTCAAATATAAGAAGACCTTTGTCATCTTTAACATTCCATGGTTTAAAATCCCGATGAACTAAACCTACAGGTATAAGAGTATCTTTATACTCATGAGCATAGTTTACAAGTAACTCTAACATAGCTTTATTTTCAACTTTATCAAGCAAAGAGCTTATAACCTTGTTTAGTGGAAAATCTTTTTGCATAGAGAGTGAAAAAAACTCTACAAGAGCTAGTGTTATATCTACCTCACCTTGGATATAGCTGCGTTTAGCACTCAGCTTAAAACTACACTGATCATCTAAAACAACACTATCATACATTTTTGAAACTTCAAAATGAGTGAGTTTTCTATCTAAAAGAGCATATATATTTGCCTCATTTTTTACATTTGCATAACTTTTTGAAAATGCGAACTTATGAAAATACTCATCATGATGATGCACTATAACCTTGTCTCTTGTTGGTGAGACTAAAACGGAACAGTTTTCATCAACCCCATAGTCTATGTCTAAACTACTTAAGCTATCAAGATAAGCTAAAACATCTTCTTTCGTTTTCAAACGAGTTGAAAAAGAAAGATAGACACTAAACAAAGCCTTTTGAAGCTTTTGTTTTAAAGTTCTCGCTTTGTAAAATCGTAATGATAAAAGTATACTTTTATATGATGCAGTGTTTAAAATATATGTTGCACCGTTACTACCATTTAGAATGTAAAATATATTTTTCATTACTTAAAAAACTTCTCATATTTTTTATTTTGCTGCTCCAATATAAAATCGAGAATTTCATTAATGGCTACTTGTGGGTCATTGTCGTTGTTTATGGGAGTGTAACTTTTGTCTTGCTCACAAATATAGTTTAGTCTTACATAGATATCGTCTATCTGTTCTCTTGTCAGCTCTTGTTTTCTTTGTAAAATCTTCTCTGGATCAACAAATATTATAAAGTTATAATCCATACTAGGGACAAAAGATTTTAGCCTAAAAATAGTTTTGTAGTTTAGATTGATCCTTGAACGCTTAGAATCACTGATAATATCAGTATAGTATCTATCAAATATAATCACACCTCTTCTAAAAAGAACAGGTTTAACAATTTTGTAATACCCAATAATATAATCCAAAATATAGTACAATAATCTAAACCATGAACTAAGCTTTCCAGTTTTACCACCACGATGTGGTTGGTCATAGTTTACATCTACCTCTTTTTTAAGGCCTGACTTCTTAAAAAGTTCTGCGATTCTTGGTATTACAGTTGGTCGGAAGTGGTGAAGTTCAACTTCTCTATATATCCCTGAATATACCTCTTCTAGCTTAGTTAAGATAGTAGTCTTTCCTGAGCCATCTGGTCCAGTCATACTAAATGAAAATCCATTTGGTTTAAATCTTCCTTTTAAATAGTTGTATACAAACTGTACACTTA
>CAZIAJ010000085.1:0-8163 GCA_964537565.1 uncultured Sulfurospirillum sp. | reverse complement strand
CTATCAGACAAATCTCCTAAAAAAGTCAGATAAAAAATATTGTCTGCTCTCTCAACTTTAAAATCTCTATTTGATTGCATCTTTTCAAAACTTCCTAGTTGTGTCATTATGTCTATAAAAAGTCCAGTATAGTAGAGTGCTTTGCCTTTAAGTTTATAGACATCTCCTGATGAACCTTTTATAGTTATGTTGTTATCTTCTTTTATTATCTGTTTAAATTTTGGTTTTTCATAAGTTATAACAACTTTTTTATTACTTATCTCTATCTTACCACTTTTTCTAAAATCAGTTCCAACAGCGTTTACAAACTTAATCTCTTCAAAATTATAACTCTGCCCAAAAAGTGCTACATGTAAAAGTAAAATCAGTACAATTCGCATAGTTTTTTCTTCTCCTCTTGCATAATTTTATGTGCATAACTTCTCATTTCTATCTCATTTTCAAAATCTTTTGGATAGAGTGGTGAAAGAATTTTCATGTAAACATTTTGCCATTTTGAAGTTCTAAAACACCAAGCTTTTCGCGGGAGATACTGTTGTACCCCTTCAATAACAATAGGTACTATAGGTCTATTTTGCTTAAATGCAAGTCTAAAAGCACCTCTTTTAAAAGGCAAAAGTTTATCTCCTGTATGCCTTGTACCTTCTGGAAAATAGATGAGATTTTTACCACTTTTTAGGTGAGCTTCCATCTCTTTGTATATCTCACTTATTTCATCCATAGGACGACCTTTTATATATCTTACTCCTACTGAATAAGTGATTTTTTCTATTATTGGATACTTTCCTAAGTTTACATTAGCAAAGATGAGATAGTGTTTCACATACTGAGCAAATGCTGGAAAATCTAAGATTGATTGATGAGTTGAGATGTAGATTGCACCTTTTGGCATCTCTTTTGGAACATCAACTTTCAGTCTAATACATGGTACTAAGATATAAAAAAGCCTATAAGAAAGTGCGGCTCCTCGTTGAAAGAAGTGTTGTTTATCTTTTATAAAAAGTTTTAATATAAAATAGAGTAAAAACCCAGGTATCATAAGACCAACAAGCAATCCAAAAAATATAAGATGACCAACTGTTCCTAAAAAGCACTTCATCTGCATTTCACCTTTATATATATTATCTGAGCAATTAATGCTCCAAAAAAGTAGATATACCACCCAATAGATGAGTAAAAAGCCCAAACTAAATCACTACTAAAGTTTACAATATAAAGATGAATCAATGTGTTAAGCAACATCACTAAAATCCAGTAAAAATCACCTTTTTTCAGATTCTCTTCCTCTTTTAGCTTTAGCTCTTTTCTATAAAACTTCTTCGTAAAACTTAAAATCATATACTTTTTATTATAGTGAGAATCTACAAACACTAAAGTAAATATCATAGACAAAGTAACAGGTATATATTTCACTACATGTAAAGACGAAAAGTAGTAAGCAACACTCAAAACTACAACATAAAGAAGTGGCGTAACCAACTCTTTAAAACTGCTCATATTTTTGTACATATAAACAAAAAAACAGACTGACATAAAAAGATAAAGCAAAACTACACTTCTAAACTCAAAGTAATGTATAAGCAACACAAACATTGGAGCAAAAAGTAAGTTTGCAAAACGCATTAGCGTACCATTCCACCGCTTATATTTAAAACTTCTCCTGTGACATACGATGCCTTATCTGCTAAGAAAAATACACACTCCGCAACCTCATCAGGTTTACCAACTCTCTTTAGTGGAATATCCTTTTTTATTGTCTTTAAATCCAAATCTTTTGTCATCTCTGACTCTATTATCCCTGGAGCTACTGCATTGACACGGATTTTATAGCGTGCCATCTCAAGAGCCAAAGACTTTGTAAAAGCTATCACTGCTCCTTTTGCAGCTGAGTAGTTCGTCTGTCCCATATTTCCCACCAAACCTGATATAGAAGCGACATTGATAATAGCACAGTTTTTCTTTGAAATCATGTTTTTGATTACAGCTTTTGTGACATTGAAAGTACCATTAACAGAAGTATCAACCACACTACTCCACTCCTCCTCTTCCATCCAAAAAAAGAGCTTGTCTTTAGTGATGCCAGCGTTATTTACAAGAACATCCAGTTCAAGACTTTTAAGTTTATTATCTACTTCTTCTTTATCTACAATATCAAAACCAATAATCTCAGAGTTTTCTAGTTCACTACTAATCTCTTTAGCTCTTACTTCACCACTTCTATAGTGCAAATAAACAAAATATCCATTATCGTGAAAATACCTTGCTATCGCTTCACCTAATGCTCCTGTTGAGCCTGTTACTAATACTTTTTTCATACAAACTTCCCATCAACAACCATCTTATTTACCGCTCGTATATCCAAATCTAATCTTCTATCTTCTTCAAGCTTTGTTACTATTTTTCTTATCTCTTTATGAGTCTTTTGTAATCTAAGAGAACATTTATCAACTCCTCTTATATCTACTGCTTGGGCGATTCCTATAAAAGCAATGCCTAGCATATTTGCCAAGTCTGGAATCTGTTTTGCAAAGTTTCTTGCGGCAGTTGTTCCCATGCTTACTTTGTCTTGGTTAAATGACTCGGTTGAACGTGAGTATAGTGAAGCTGCATTTGTATTCATGAGTATGTCGGCACTTAGTGAACTTAGGGTTACTTGGATGAGCTTAAAAGCATGATGAGTTGCTTTTTTGTTTATCTTTAGACTCTCTCCTAAACCTTTGTTAAACTTGTGATCGACTAGGAGTGCAAACTCCTTATCTAGTAGATCTGCTACGTTTCCTACACAAATCCTCATTGTATCCATTGCGTGCGCTATGTAGCCACCATAAAAGTTTCCTGAAGTATAGATTTTCTTGCCTATATGGTCTATAAGTGGGTTATCATTTACTCCATTTATCTCTGTTTGTATCCACTTTTTAGCAATCTCTAGGTTATCTCTTACTACTCCTAGTACTTGTGGAGCACATCTGATTGAGTATCTATCTTGTATATTTTGTTCGCTCTCTTGATGAAAGTTTTCATATCTGCTAAATGCTTTATGAGTTAATTCTGAGCCTTCACATTTGGCCAATATATTCTTAGCAGTTGCTATTTGTCCATCAAAAGGTTTACTCTCATGCACAAATGGTTCCAATGCAGTTATATCGCAAAGTAAAACTTCAAAAATAGCTGCTACAAAACTCTCTGTTGTGTTTAAAAGAGTTTCAAACTCACTAATCGCATTGATAGCGATTGCGCTCATAGTTGCTGTTCCATTTATGACTGCTAGTGCCTCTTTTGCTTTAAACACATAAGGTTCTATACCCAGCTCTTCATAAACTTCTAGAGTCTTTCGCTCAACACCTTTATAAATCACTTCTCTCTCGCCAGCAATAACCGCAGCAATGTAGGACAAAGGCGACAAATCTCCGCTTGCACCAACTGAGCCTTGAGAGGGAATTAGTGGGTAAATTTCTTGATTGAGTAGTAATTCAAACCTTTTTAGAAGCTCGTAACTAACGCCACTTTTACCCTTTGATAGACTTATCAATCTAACTGTCATCATAATTCTTGAAACTTCAGCACTCAAAAACTCACCAACTCCAACACCACAAAAACGATAAAGATTTTTCTGCATCTCTTGGGCTTCTTCAAAAGCTGCATAATTGCTTCCTGCTTCTCCATATCCCGTAGTTATACCATATATTGGTCGTCCACTACTTATCTGATCTATTAAAAAATCATGTCCTGCATTTATAAAATCTATAAACTCTTTACTATCACTTAGCTTTATCTCTCCATGATGTATAAAATTCTCATAATTTACTGTTTTACTATCTATCTTCATAACTCTACCTTTATCTTTGTACATCCATTTTCATACATATTTGCCACACTCATCAAATCTTGTAGTGAATTTATAATACCCTCTACATGTAAAGACTCTATCTCTTTTGCACCAGCTTCATTTTTTGCTACTTCAAGCACTACTCCAACACCAGCTTCAAGATATTTGGCACATCTATTTATCTCTTGTATATTCTTTATATTGACACACTCTATACATACACAAAACACTCTTTCTCCGCTTATCAATGCTTGAAGAGCAGCTGTTTTTATGGTCATTAATGAAGTTTCCATACCACTTGAAATAGTTATAATCTCATCAGTATCTTTGTTTATAAGTGAAAAATAAGATGGCGCGGTATTATAAACACTATTTTGGAATGAAGTTGGAGAAAGCATAGTATCTTCAAGAACTGAATTTGCTATCTTAGCTGTCTCTTCTATCTCACTAAAACAGCTTCCATAGACTATCTTACCACCTTCAAAGCCACATCTATCTGCTAAATATAACATAACTTTTGAGTTTCTTGTAAGACGTCTTCTCATCATCATATTTGGAGCTAATCTCTTCTCATCTAGATCTTCTATCTTTGTCGGTGCATAAATCTTCGCTGCACTTACTATATTTAATGCAATTTTTTTCATTTTACTTCTCCAAAGATTATTGAAGCGTTATTACCACCAAAGGCAAAAGAGTTGCTTATAATATTTCTAACTCTCATCTCAACACTCTCTTTGTTGATTTTTATATTTCTGTTTTCCTGATTTTCCAGCCCCGCTTGAGGAGGAATCTTAGCACATTTTATAACTTCACAAGAGATAATAGCCTCAACAGCTCCAGCAGCTCCCAAAGTATGTCCCGTGATTGCTTTTGTTGAGTTTACATATGGAGTCTTTCCAAAAAGTTTCTCGACTGCTAAAGCTTCTACTGTATCATTTGCAGTTGTAGCAGTTCCATGCGCATTAATATAATCTATCTCTTCTTTTTTAAGCCCAGCATCACTTAAAGCTGCTTTCATAGAACTAATCGCACCTAATGCTTCTGGATTTGGATTTGTCATATGATAAGCATCACTACTTGCCCCAACTCCTTTTAGCTCTATTGAGTTATCTGTTTTGTTGTTTTGAACTAAAAGAGCTGCAACTGCTTCAGCTACATTCATACCACTTCTATCCTTATCAAAAGGTCTACATTTTGTACTAGAAAGTACACTAAGTGCGTGAAATCCCATCACCGTAGACTTACAAAGACCATCTGCACCGACTACTAAAATATTATCGTAAGCATCTACACTTATAAGTCTTTTTGCTAAAAGTAGGGCATTTGCACTAGAAGTACATGCAGTTGAAATTGCACGTGAGTCATAAAAACTAAACTCTTTTACAAGATAATCAGTAAGTGCATTCATAGAGAGTCTATTTGGATCTATCTCTTTATAAGATTTTTTCTCATAAAATATCTCTTCACACTCTTGCATGCCACCTACAGATGAGCCAAGAATAAGCAGAGTTTTACTAAAGTCTTCTAAGTTTGAATTTTTTAAAACTTTTGAAACGACCTCTCTCATCAAAGTGTAAATATCATCATACTTCATAATACCTAACCCTGCTGTTGCGTCCTTTAAAAATGTCTTATCTTCTACTAAAGCTGATTTTTTCTCATAAATTGCTTTCATTAACCCTTGCGTATCTCCAGCATTGCACCATAATTCATAGTTATTTATATATGATTTCATTTTAAACTCTCTATTTTAATTACTCTTTTTTTATCTTCTACTGCTTTGTTTAACAGATAACTCTCATATGTTTCAAAAGGTTTTTCTCTACATGTAGACTCATAACCAAGTTCAAACTCAACCTCAGCTATAGCATCTTTAGGATTAAGTGAAAACTTTTGAAAATTGACACTACTGTGTACTTTTGAACTATGTTTTACACCCAACACTCTTTTTATTACTTCACTTGGCTCACTTACTAAATCTACTGAGCCTATTACAACATCTTTCTTACTACTCATAGCCGATGTATAGGCACTTATAAGAGTATTTTTAAAGGTAAAATTATCTGATATTTGAAAGATGTTTTTGCCCTTCAATCCTAAAGATTTTGCTACATAATAGCTTGTAGTATTACCCAAAAGATTTATAAAATCAAACAATTTTAGAGCTTGGTTATCTCTATACATATAGGTATTTGTCTTTTGGACTATATCAACATCACCAATACCACTTGTAATATATAGTTCATCATCACTTTTTATCTCAACCTTCTTCTTTAAAAGTTGTGCTCCATAAACTGCTAAGTGTATAAACTTGTCTTGTCTTCTTGTATCTAATTTGTACTTCTGTTTTAACTCTTTTTTTATATCTACTACACCTTCATCTATAAAAGAGCTATATGCTTTAAGATATAACTTCATGCTTTTTTCCTAAGTATCAAAGAGATGTTGTTTCCACCAAAACCAAAGTAGTTACTCATAAATGTACCATTGTCTATCGTTGTTTGCATCAAATATCCAATCTCCAAAACACCTGAAGCTCCTATGGTATGTCCTATATGTTGTTTTAGTGTAATGATTTTTGGCTTATTTGTAAACACTTTTTCTATCGCATTCATCTCTGCTTCATCGTTTGCCCAAGAGCCTGTTGCATGAGCTTTTATAGCTGTTATATCTTCTACATGTAAAGCAGAATTTTTAAGAGCCTTGCGCATAACTTCTACACACTCATCTCCACTACTACTGACTGAGGTTATAGTCTCAGAGTTACAGTTACTAAAACCGCCAAGAAGTTCCCAAGAAGACTCTTCTTTACCTAGTAACATTGCACCAACTCCTTCACCTAAAACTAAACCACCTCTATCCTTGGCAAATGGTTTAGGTTTAGATTTACTAAGCAAATCCATAGAGTAAAATCCACTACTCATTACGGGCGAAAACACTTCCAAACCAACTACTATAACATACTCTAGAACACCTGCATTTATAAGGTTTTTAGCTTCTAAAAGAGCATTTGCACTAGATGTACAAGCTGTATTTATCGTTTGAGTAAAACCACTCAATCCAAACTCAATTGATAAATCTTTTGCATAAGAGTCTATACTTCTTTTTTTTGAATTATAAGGCTTTTTTTGCTCGTAAGCACAAGCATTGATAGCATCTACTAAATACCAATCAACTAGAGCTGTACCAACAAAAAGTGCTGTTTTTTTTCTGTTTTTTGGTAAAACTTTTGAAACTACCTCTTTTATAGCTTGATATATCTCTTTTTGATTCTGTTTTATCTCTCTTTCTAAAGAAAAATATGGGATTTTGGTGCCATCATCTAAAACTCTTTTACCTAAAGTTTTTGCACAATTTATCTCATATTTTAAGATATTAACCATTGTTTTTTATATACTCCGCTAGTTTTTCTATAGTAGTTACTGTTCGTCTAAACTCTTTAGAGTCTCCAAGCCTAACACCATACATCTTTTTTAGACCCATTGAGATAGTAAGTGCATCTAAAGAGTCTAACTCCAACTCACACTTAGGTGAAAAAAGCTCAACATCATCTGGGATTTGCTCTGGTGTAAACTCATCTTTTTCACACTCTTCGATTATCATCTCTTTGATTTCTATTTTTATCTTTTCTAAATTCATTCAAACCCTTTTTTCATTCTTCCTTGTAACATCACCATAGAAACTCCCAAAGTTACTAATCCAAAAGTTATCAGTAGTAGTGCTTCATTTAAGACCATACCTACTCCACCACCTCGTAAAAATATATCCAAAAAGCCATCTAATCCCCATGACATTGGGGAGATGTTAGCCAAGGTCTGCATAAAATCTGGCATGATAAACTTTGGTACCATCACTCCACCAATAGCCCCCAAAAGAATAGTTAAAATTCCTCCAGTAGTTGATGCTTGTTCAGTTGTTTTTGATATAGTTGCTATCAAAGAAGCTAAACCAACAGCACATAAACTAACTGCAAAACTTAAAAATATAAAAGCTAAAACTGAGCCATTTATACTTAGAGTTGGAGTATCAAAGAGTGGTACCAAAAACATACCAACTCCTAACATCAAAAACGCTTGAATTTGCGCTATAAAAAGATAAGGAACAATCTTAGCTAAAACCATAGAAAATACAGATACATTCATGGAGTTTAGACGTGAAAGTGTGTTTTGTTTTCTCTCATTTATAAATACTGTTGAGATTGGGGTTATCATAAAAAACATACCAAAAACTATCCACGATGGAACACTTTGTTGAGTTGAGTTTGGTATATCTTCTTGTTTATTATACTTCACATTAAAAAGTTCATTTGATTCTAAACTTATAGTGTCTATCGCAGC
>CAZIAJ010000084.1:0-8212 GCA_964537565.1 uncultured Sulfurospirillum sp. | reverse complement strand
GTCTACCACTCTCTTGTTTTATAAGATCTAAAATCTTATCCAATTCCCATGCTTTTTTATAAACTCTATCACTACCAAGCGCATCAAATACATCTGCTAAAGCTGTAATACGTCCAAAAATATGGATATTTTCACCTTTTATTTGATTTGGATATCCTGTTCCATCATATTTTTCATGATGTGTATAAGATATAATTGCAGCTGCTCTTAATATCTCTCTTTTAGAGTTTTTCAATATATCAAAACCTATCTTTGAGTGAGTTTTCATAATCTCCCACTCTTCTTCATTTAATCTAGCAGGTTTTTTAAGTATGCTATCAGGAATTCCAACTTTTCCTATATCATGCATAGGTGAAGCTGTATATATAAGGTTTACTTTTCTTTCATCTAATCCTATCAATTTTGCCAATAATCTTGAATACTCCGCTACTCTTTTTACATGAAATCCTGTCTCTTCAGAACGAGTCTCTCCAACTTCTCCTAGTTTGTATACAATCTCTTTTTGTGTATCCTCTAACTCTTTATGCAAAGTTATTATCTCTGTCACATTTTGACGTATTATCAAAGACTCTATGATATTTCCTTTTTTATCTATGATTGGTACAGCAGTAGTCTCAAAATAAAATATATCTCCATTTTTAGCCTTTGTTTGAACCTGACCTCTCCATATCTCTCCTGAAGATAGTTTCTTATACACAGCTAGATAATCTTCATCAGAAAATGTAGAATCTTTAAACATTTTATAATGCTTACCTATAATTTCATCTCTTTTATAACCTAAAACTTCACAAAACCTATCATTTACATGAGTGATTATTTCATCAGTACTTACTCTTATAACTATATTTGTAAGTTCTATAGCTTTTTGGTACTCCTGAGATGTTTTATACGCCTCTAAAAAGTTTCTATTTGATATATCTAAACTCTTTTCTAGCTCCTGTTTTATATACTCTAATTCTGTAATATCCACTCTTATACTTATATACTCAACAATATTGCCATCAAAATCAACTATAGGGCTAATGGTACTCTCTACCCAATAATAGCTACCATCTTTTTTTAAGTTTTTTACCTTACCATTCCATCTTTTTTTACTACTTATAGTCTCCCATATCTCTTTAAATATAGATGATGGCATATCAGGATGTCTGACTATATTGTGAGGTTTACCTATAAGTTCTTCTTTTGAGTAACCAGATATTTCACAAAATCTATCATTTACAAATGTAATAACACCTCTAGCATCTGTTTTAGAGACAATAGAGCTATCATCAACGGCATCTTTGTACTCATTTAATATCTTCTGTTTACAAAGTATCTCTATATCTTTATGGTATATTTCTACAGAGAGATTAACTTTTAAAATCAACTCTTCTATATTATAAGGTTTTTTTATAAAGTAAGAGACTCCTAGCTTAAAAGCATCTCTAACTGTTTCAGGGTTGTCATTGGCAGATATAACAACGACTGGTATATGAGTTAACTCTGGTATATTTTTTATATCTCTAAGTAGTTCCAGTCCATGCCTATCAGGAAGTTCCATATCTAAAATAATAGTACTTATAGGTCTACTTTTTAGTATTTCAAGCCCATCATGTGCTGTTTGGGCTATCTCTGATTTATAATCGCGTATAGAGAGTATACTTTGTGTCTGTTTACAAATAAACATAGAATCATCTATGATTAGTATTGTATTACCCTTATTTTTAGATACAGATTGTATAACTTTATCAATAGAGTTTATAGAGTATAAAAAATTCTTATCCTTTACAAGATAATCTAAAATACCAAGTTTAAACAGACCCTCACGCATTTGAACATCTACTTCAACTGTCAAAATAATGATCTTAGCACTACTTAGATTTTTGATATCACTAACTAGCTCTTCTCCATAAGCATCTGGAAGATTTAAATCCAATAGGATAAAGTCATACTCATTATTAACTAGTTTTTCGCTAGCCTGTTCAAAGCTAAAAGTTGTATCTATGTCATAGCAATCAAACTTATTTAGAGCCTTAACAATAGTTTTATTGATGAGTTCAGAATCTTCAACAACTAAAATACTGTACCTTATCTTTTCAATTAAAACATCTTCATTACAATGAAGCATATACTCTCCTAATTACTATATAATAGATTATTATAACATAATTAGATTACAAAATAATTATAGGAAATAAGAGTTTTTTTATCTTATTTATACTATTATAGTTTCAAAGGAATAACTATTATGAACAACATGGGAGAACCACGAATCAAAATTTTAGCTATGCCAAAAGATACAAATCCAGCTGGAAATATCTTTGGTGGTTGGATAATGTCACAAATAGATATAGCAGGAGCTTTAGCAGCTCGTGATGCTAATGTAGATAGAGTAGTAACAGTAGCAGTCAATGCTATGGAGTTTCATGAACCTATAATTGTAGGAGATACTGTTAGTTACTATGCAAAAATTGTAAAAATAGGAAATACCTCTATAAAAACTGTAGTAGAAGTAACAGCAGAAAGACTTTTTGATGGAACAAGACGTTGTATACATGTAACAAGTGCAACAGTTACTTACGTTGCAGTTAATAAAGATGGCAAAAAACAAAAAATAGATTGTAGTAAAAACCATAAACTTGCATTGGGAGTAAAAGATGACTAACAAATTGGCTCTACATGTAGAAGTTTTTAAACACTGGTTAGACAACTTTGATATTGTCTCTTTTGACGTAGAAGATGAAGATATAAAAGAGACAAAAGAGATGCTACAAAAACTAAGTAATAGTAAAACTATAGACCAAAAAGAGATAGAGCTTCTTTATACTCTTAGTATGGATAATGCAACTTTGCAAAAAAGTGATTTTATAAAATTTCAAGCAAAAAAAATAGTAAATTTTTTAAATTCAGATATATTAAAAAACATCATTAAAGAATGATAAGCGTCATAATTCCAACCTTCAATAGAGCAGATTTCATACTTCAAGCTATAAAAAGTGTCCAAAAACAATCTATAAACGTAGATGAAATCATAGTAGTAGATGATGGCTCAACAGATGGAACTAAAGAACTTTTACAAAATGAAAATATAACCTATTTGTACCAAGAAAATAGTGGAGTTTCAAGTGCCAGAAATCATGGTATAAAAGAGGCAAAACATGAATGGTTAACTTTTTTAGACTCTGATGATTTGTGGCATAAAGACAAAATAAAAAAGCAAGTTGCTTTACATGAAGAGCACCCAGAACTTAAAGCATCATTTACAGATGAAAAGTGGATAAGAGATGGCAAAATTGTAAACAAAAAAAAGCACCTAAAAAAAGAGGAGCCAACTTTTTTGAACTCACTTAGGACTTGTAAGATTGGAGTATCTACATTTTTTGCTCATAAAACTCTTTTTGATGAGATTGGTCTTTTTGATGAAGATTTAAAGGTATGCGAAGATTATGACTTGTGGTTGAGAATTTTACTCAAATACAAAATAAAACTCCTAAATAAAGAACTAATCACTAAACAAGCTGGACATAAAAATCAACTATCTTTTACAACACCTCTTATAGATACCTATAGAGTACAAGCTCTCACAAAACATCTAAAAAGTGAGTTTAAAGAGGCTGTTTTAAAAGAGATAGAGTATAAACAAAATATCCTATCAAGACTGTAACCTTTTTGTAACCAACTTCATTTATAATTCCATTATTAATTTTAAAGGAATTATAAAATGAAAAAAATAGTTAAAATTGCAATCGTTGGTTTAGTTGCATCTTCAGCTCTTAATGCTGCAGATATAAAAGGTAGTGGAGCATCTTTTCCATATAGTGTATATCAAAAATGGATAAGTGCTTACAATAAAGACATGGGTGTTAAAGTAGACTACATAAAAAAAGGCTCATCTAAAGGTATCAAAGATATCAAAGCAAGAGCAGTTGATTTTGCAGGTAGTGACAAACCACTTAGCCCAAAAGCTCTAAAACAAGCAAAACTTTATCAGTTTCCAGCAGTTGTTGGAGCAATCACAATGGGATACAATCTTCCAAATATAAGCAATCTTAAACTTAGCCGTGCAGCAATAGCTGAGATAGCTCTTGGAAATGTAAAGTACTGGGACAACAAGCTTATAACTATGGCTAACCCTAGCGCTAAACTTCCTCATGAAAAACTTACTTTTGTGCACCGTGCAGATGGTAGCGGTACAACTTATAACTTTACATACTACCTAAGTAAAAGTAACAGCGAGTGGAGAAAAAACTTTGGTGCTAAAAAATCACTAAACTGGCCTGGAGATCACCACATAGGTGGAAAACATAACTCTGGTGTTGCAGCTCTTATAAAGCAGACTCCTTATGCAGTTGGTTATATAGATTATGCTGATGCAAAAAACAACTCAATCGCTATGGCAACAGTTGAAAACAAAGAGGGTTACTTCATCAAGCCAGAACTAAAAAACTTCCAAACTTCAGCTGCAAAAGCTAGTTTTGACCCTAAAAAAGACTTCTACGCAATCATAGCAGACCCAAGCGGAAAAGGTTCATACCCAATGGTAGCAGCAACTTTTATACTTCTTCCAAAAGAAAAATCTGACACTAACAAAAAAGTAACAGCTTTTTATGACTGGTCTTATACAAACGGTAAAGACTTAGCAGCTTCTTTAGGATTTGTTCCACTTCCTAACTCTCTAACAAGTAAAATCAAAACTTATTGGAGTGATAAAGGTATAAAATAAACTCTAAAACTTTTAAAGCTACCCTCCACTTTGGAGCGTAGCTTTTTTTATTGGAGATATCTGAGGTTTTACATCTTCGAGCAGAAGAGTTGGCTCAACAAATGGAGCTAATTTTTCTATAAAATCTATTATACTAAGAAGTGGTGTTGCATAAAAAAACTTTAAGTGATGATCAAACTGCCAAAGTTTATCGGCATATATAAGAACTTGATATGGTATATCACTTATACCATCTTTATTGTTATCAAAACCTATATATCTATCCCAATAGTTTTGCCTAATATCATTTTGATAATACTTGCTTTTTGGTATGTCTTTTACAACATCTTCTAAATTGCCAATTATATTGTTGTATCTAATAGTATTGTTTTTGATTGTTGTATAAAAGTGAAATGCTACATTGTTATTTAAGATTTTGTTATGTTCAATATATCGTTGCATGCCTATTTCTGCTGTTCTTGAGTTTATGTAGAAGGCTTGGGAATGACCAGTAAGAGTGTTATATGATATATGAACATTTTTGCCACCTGTTATCATGATGCCTGTACCTGTTGCAAGGTGTGTTTTTACAATAGTGTTGTTTTTTATATGTAAATTTTTGCCACCTTGTATCATAACTCCTACATAATTGGAGGTAATTTCATTTGAAAAAACAGATATATTACTTGACATATTTAAAAGCACACCATATCTACTATGTTCTATAATGTTGTTTTTTATTATATTGCTATTTGACCTATTTATCGATATGTCTCTACTATTTAAAAGCTTATTTTTTAAGATTTGATTGTTATTTGAGCTCCATAGCCGTATACCGTCGCCTCTGTTATCTACTACTTTTTCGTCATAAGATTGTATTGTATTGTTCAATATTGTTGAGTCAGATGAATCATTCATTATAATGCCAAATAGTGTTTTATCAAAATAACAGTTTTTTATCACTACATGTGAACTATTTTTTATCTTTATACCACTATCTAAACTATATCTTTGATGTCCACTACCTCTAATCGTTATATCACTAATAACAACATTTGGACTTTTGATAACAATAACAGTACCTTTGCCATTATTTTCTATGATACTCTTTTTACCAATACCAACAAGAGTTATAGGCTTATCTATGACAATAGGGCCTTTAAATACACCTTGAGGAAGTTCTATCTTTGAGTTTGGTGGAGAGTATTTTATGATATCAACTAATGATTCTTGTGCAAACAGAGTTACACATAAAAAAATTGGTAAAAATATAACTTTTGTATTTATCATAAAACTTTTCTTTATAGTATATTTGTTTTATATATTATACTATATGGCAATTTAAATCAATATTTGATGTAATCAAACTTCTATATAATCCACCGCCTAAATAAGTAAACTTTTAGCTAATAGAACTTTTGTATTCAAAATGTAATTAATATTGATTATACTTCTTTTAAGGAGTATGCCATGATAAACACGCAACAAGTCATCACAACAAAATTTCCTCAAATCAAAAATCTTCCTTTTCCTATTAGAAAAACAATGTTTAGTTTTATTAAAAAACTAATCTATGAAAATGAAATAAATAGTTTTATACAACAAAATAAAAAGCTAGGAGCCTTTGAGTTTATCGAAGCAGTTTTAGATTACTTCAACTTCTCCTATAAAGTCTCTAGTAATCAAATCGAAAACATACCTGCTTCAGGTAGAGTTGTCGTCATAGCTAACCATCCTCTTGGCGCTCTTGATGCTCTGTCTTTAATCCACATGATAAAAAAAGTAAGAAGTGATATAAAGATAGTAGCCAATGATATTCTTAACCATATTCATCAACTCAAACCTGTACTTTTAGGGGTGGACGCATTTGGACAAAGTACATCAAAAATGGTAATAGAAGAGATTTATAACTCTTTAGAAAAAGAAGAAGTTGTTATAATCTTCCCATCAGGAGAAGTCTCACGAGCAAGAGCAACAGGTATAAAAGATACAAAATGGAACAAAGGGTTTTTAAAATTTGCACTTAAAAAAAGTGCTCCTATATTGCCTATATACATAAAAGCGAAAAACTCTACTCTTTTTTATAGTATATCTTCACTCAACAGAAAAATCTCAACAGCTCTTTTACCGTATGAGATGTTTAACAAAAAAAATAAAGCTTTGGAGTTTGTTATAGGAGAAATCATCCCTAATAAAAGCTTTAAAGATAACAACTTTAGCTTAAAAACAAAGGTAAACCTATTTAAAAAACATCTCTACAACATAGCAAAACATAAAAAACCTATCTTTGCAACACAAAAGTGCATAGCTCACCCAGAAAACAGACAAGAGATAAAAGAGGAGCTAAAATCTTCCAAACTTTTAGGAGAAACGACTGATAAGAAACAAATCTATCTATTTAGCTACCAATCCCCATCAGCAGTTATGAAAGAGATAAGTAGGCTAAGAGAGTTAACATTTAGAAAAGTTGAAGAAGGTACAGGTAAAAAAAGGGATACTGATGAGTATGATGAGTACTACGAACACATAGTCCTCTGGGATGAAGAAAAGCTTGAAATAGTTGGCTCTTATCGCGTAGCAAATAGTGATTTTGTTCATGAATATTTTGGTTTTGATGGGTTTTATAGTCACTCTTTATTTGCTTTTAAAGAAGAGTTTAAGCCATACTTGAGAAACTCTATAGAGCTAGGAAGAAGTTTTATACAACCTCATTATTGGGGAAGTAGAGCACTTGATTATCTCTGGCAAGGGATTGGGGCATATCTTTATAAAAACCCTCATATAAGGTATATGTTTGGTCCAGTTAGTCTTAGCTCTTCTATGCCAAAAAGTGCCCTTAATCTCATCACATATTACTATGAAAAACACTATAAATCAGACAATCCACTCGTAAATGCTACAAAACCATTTAAACTCACTCAAACAGAACTAGATGAACTAAAGAGTATCTTCAAAAGTGATGATGAAAAAGAAGATTTTTTAACCTTAAAAGAGTATCTAGCTCACTATAACACAACTGTCCCCACACTATATAAGCAATATACAGAGCTTTGCGAACAAGGAGGTATTAGTTTTATGGGATTTAATATAGATAGTGATTTTAACGACTGTATAGATGGGTTTATCATGGTTGATATTGAAAAAATAAAACCTAAAAAAAGGCAACGCTATATTATTAATCCACTAACTATTTTGTAACCAAACTTATATAAAATCCATCAGCTTTACAATAAAAAATAAATCTGATATAATTACTTATGGCCAAATCAAAAAAGAAAAATTATATTAAAGTTATTGATGAAAAATTTATAGTTCCATATATCAATGGTGGAGGAATCATTAAATTTGAGGCTTGGGAATATGAAAATCTTGTTGTTAAATACAATATGGTTTACATTAATAGAAATGTATTTCCTAATGATAATGGGAGGGTGATGGGCTATGATAATAGCCATAACTTTCATCACAAACATTATTTTGGGCAAATAACTGAACTTAATGATTTTATAAACTATCAAGAGTTAGTTC
>CAZIAJ010000083.1:0-8290 GCA_964537565.1 uncultured Sulfurospirillum sp. | reverse complement strand
GATAGTGAACCATGAAATATACCTATAAAATTTTTTCTAAACATTGATAACGATACGTGTTTCAAGTCGTTTAGCAGATACTTTTGCACCAATTTAACCTTTTTTTATTACTTAGTTTGGTATTATATCAAAAAAAGAGAGAAGAGCTAAATGAATATACCACATATACCAGTATTATTAAATGAAGTAAAAGAGACTTTTGAAAATATAAATGATGGTTATATAGTTGATTGTACTGTTGGATATGGTGGTCATAGTGAAGCTTTATTGGAGCAAAATCTAAATATACAACTTATTTGTTGTGACCAAGATGCAGAAGCGATAAAGTTTAGTAAAAAGAGACTAGAGAGATTTAAAGATAGAGTTATTTTTGAGCATGCTAAGTTTTCAACAGTAATAAGTAAGTATATAGATTTCCCTATACGAGGTGTTTTAGCAGATATAGGAGTTTCATCTTTGCAATTAGACAAGAGTAGCCGTGGTTTTGGATTTGATAGTGAAACTTTAGATATGCGTATGAACCCAGAAAACCCCAAAAGTGCTGAAACTGTTGTCAATGAATATTCTCAAAGTGAGCTTGAAGAGATATTGCTTGAGTATGGAGAGATGAGAGATTTTAAAAGAGTTGCAAAGACTATTGTAGATAACCGCCCATTTAAAAGTTCAAAAGAGTTGGCGCTAGTCCTTAAAAAACTTGGTGGCAAACCAAAAATTCATCCAGCAACTTTACCTTTTCAGGCGATACGTATAGAGGTAAACAATGAACTTGGTGAACTCGATGAGCTTTTAGAATCTATATATAACTCAAAACTAAAAGATTGTTTAATTGCTATCATATCTTTTCACTCTTTGGAAGATAGGATCGTAAAAAAGACTTATAAATTATGGACAAAGAGCTGTATATGTCCAGCAGGTGTTATGCGTTGTGAGTGTGGTAATAATCACTCTTTAGGAAAAATAGTTACTAAGAAACCTATTATTCCGACAAAAGAGGAAGAAAAGACAAATCCAAGAAGTAGAAGTTCAAAAATGAGAGTGTTTAAATTAAAATGAGCAAATCTAATGACAAACAAGAACTACTAGAACAGTATGATGAAGAAAAAAATTTAGATTTTAAATTTTTACTTTTGATATATCTCTCTTTAGCAGTGGCCTTTTCTATAATTCTGCCTAAGATATACATAAAAAATCAAATTTATTACATAAGTAGAGATATACATAAATTATACTCTGAAAATTCCATTTTAAAAGAGGAAAACACTTATTTAAAACAGAAACTAGAATCAATAAGATTTAAAAATCAAGTTTTAGATTCTGTTTTTATTGAGTTGGAAGAGTAATGATACGTTCTTTTATAAAGTTTGCTGTTGACAAAAGTGTCTTAAATCACATATTTTTAGCTTTTTTGTTTGTTTTATCTATTTTTGCATATACAAATATACCAAAAGAGATATTTCCTCCATCAGACTTAGACACAATCTCTATAACAGGTGGATATGCAGGGACAAGTCCAGATGTATTAGATAAGATAGCAGTAAAAACTATAGAAGATGATCTAACAAACCTAAATAATATAGATAGAATAGAGAGTGCTATACAAAATGGATTTTTCAAGATAGTAGTTTATCTTAAAAGTGGTGCAGTACGAGGTGAAATTTTAGATGATATTAAAGATATAGTATCATCTAAGCAGAAAGATTTACCTAGTGATATGGATGAACCAATTGCCAAGATAATGCAGATGAATTATCCTTTAGTCTCTATCGCATTAGCAAGTAAGAGTGCTGATAAAGAGACTATGTTAAGAGTTGCAAATGATATAAAAACAAAACTCTCAAAAATTGAAGATTTGAGTGATATAAGCATAAGAGGTGATGCTGATAAAGAGTTGATTTTTAAGATTGATAATAAAAAACTAGATGCTTATGGTATTGATGTTGGTGCATTTGCTAGTGCTCTTTCAGCTTTGAGTGATGTTTTTCCAGTTGGAGTTATAAAAGAGAGAGGAAATCATCTTTTTGTAAGTACTTATGGTGGAAAAAAAGATATCGAAAAAATCAACAATACTCTTTTACAAGTAGGTGGAAAAAAAGTTTATTTAAAAGATGTAGCAACAGCAGAATTTGATTATGAGGATGTAACAGAACTGTCTCATTTCAACGGTAAACCCAATCTCTCAATAAGCATAAACAAAGCAAAAAGTGGAAATGCTATAGCTCTGGTGAGAGATATTCGTATAATTTTAAAAGATTTTGAGATTAAATATCCTGAGTTTATATTTCAAACTTATTCTGATTCATCTATATGGATAAGAAACCGTCTAAATACTGTTATATCCAACATAATTTTTGGACTTATTTTAGTTGGTCTTTCTGTTTGGATTTTTATAAGTGGTAGGATTGCATTTATCGTCTCTTTAGGAATCCCTGTTAGTTTTATGATAGGATTAATTGCAGCTGAACTTATGGGTTATAGTCTTAATATGTTATCCCTATTAGGGGCGCTTATAGCACTTGGTATGCTAGTAGATGAGGCTATAGTTGTGGCTGAAAATATATATAGACACCTTGAAAACGGTGATAGTCCAAGAGATGCTGCAATAAATGGTGCAAGTGAAATGTTTCCAGCAGTTTTGACTGCAACTGCAACAACAATATTTGCTTTTCTTCCACTTTTAATTATGAGTGGAGAGATGGGTGTTTTTATGCGTTTGTTACCTATAATGATATCTATTTTATTGATTAGTTCACTATTTGAAGCATTTTACTTTTTACCACTTCATGCAAAAGATTTTTTAAAAGTAAAGGAAAAAAAGAAAAAAAATGAATCACTTTGGTTTGTATTAAATTTAACATATAGTAAAATACTTGGATTTTTATTGAGATATAAAAAGAGTTCATTTAGTCTGTTTTTGATAGTTGTTATATCTTGGATAGTCTATTTAGGAAACAATAGTAAGTTTCAACTATTTCCAGACTTTGATACTACACAAATATACATAAGTGGAAAAGTAAATATAAATAATAAAATTGAAGATACACAAAAGATAGTAACAAAGATAGAAAATATTCTTTTAGATAAGTTTTCAGATGATGAGATAGCTTCTATAGCTTCTGTTTCAGGTCTTATGCTTGATGCGAAGTATAAGCCACATCTTGCAGAAAATAATTTTCATATTTTTGTAGATTTACGTGATAGAATTCCTGAAAATCTTTTCAATAAATACATAAATCCATACCTTTCTCCTGAGTATGATGATACAAACATGAGAAGAGGTAGAAGTGCGATAGAAATTTTAGAAGATATTAAAAAATACACATTAGAACTCTCGAAAACAGATGATTTTGAGGAGTTTAAAGCTATAGTGCCAGGGGCAGGAATCGTCTCTAGTGATGTTGAGATTGCTCTTAGCGGAGAAAGTGTAGTAATAAAAAAAGCCATAGATAAACTTACAAAAGCAGTAAAAAGTATAAATGGTGTATTTAATGTTGAAAACGATTTAAAAGATGGCAAAAAAGAGTTAAAACTAAAAGTAAATAGTTATGGTGAGATGCTAGGATTTAGTGAAAAAACTATCTCGTCTTTACTTAGACCATATTTTTTTAAAGCTGAGATTGCAAAGATGTTTTATAATGGAGAGCTTATTAAGATAAGATCGGTTGATAATTTAAAAGATACTTACAATGCAATAGCTTCATTTTATATCAATATTCCTGGAAGTTTAAAAAAAGTAAGGCTTAGTGATGTAGTTGATTTTGAGTTTAAAAATGGATATAGCGATATATATAAAGATGCAGGAGAGAGAGTAAGTTCAGTATTTGCTTCTCTTAAAAAAACAAAAATCACATCAACTGAAGTGCTTGAAAAGATAAATCCACTTTTAGAAGAGTTTAGAAAAAATGGTGTTGTTGTAAATGTAAAAGGTGAGCAGCAAGAGAATCAAAAAATACAAAAAGAGATGGGCGAAGCTGCTATAATCGCTATATTTTTGATTTTTATTGCTTTAGTATGGATGTTTGATTCAATATTTTTGTCTGTTATACTTTTAACAACTATACCACTCTCATTACTAGGTGTTCTATTAGGGCATCTGTTTATGGGTATAAATCTTACTATGCCAGGACTTTTAGGTATTGTGGGACTTAGTGGTGTTGTGGTAAATGATGGGATTATAATGATGGATTTTATTAAAAAAGCAACATCTATTGATGAGTTGATTAGGTTTGCAACAAGAAGATTAAGACCGATTTTATTAACTTCAATAACAACCATACTTGGACTATCAACACTTATATTTTTTGCAGCTGGACAAGCTGTTATACTTCAGCCAATGGCGATTTCACTAGGTTTTGGATTGGCTTTTGCAACGGTTTTAAATTTGTTTTACTTACCAGTTTTGTATACGATACTAAAAGGAAAAAAATTAAATGGATAATATAATTTTATTGATAAGTATAGTAGTATTAGTTTTTATATGTACACTTATAATAATTTGGCAAATAAAGTCTTTACATGTAGAGCAAAAAGAGTTTTTGTATGAAAAAATAAATCAGATAGAACAGAAGCTTTTAGAAAACACAAAGAATACAACAAATCAGATAGAAAAAAATGCAGAACTGTTTATAAAAATCTCAAATTCTCAACAACTTATGCGAAATGAACAGCAAAAGTCACTTCATGAGATGAGCAAAGAGATACAAACCCAAAGTAGTAAAGATATAGAAAAATTGACTGCTAAAGTGGAAGAAAATCTGCAAAATATCAATGAAAAAGTTGAAAAAAGACTTACAAAAGGTTTTGAAAATATAGATAAAACCTTTAAAGATATAATCGTAGGTATTGCTAAGATAGGAGAAGCTCAAAAGAAAATAGAGTCCTTAAGTAGTGAAGTGAACTCACTTCAAAGTGTCTTAACTGATAAAAAATCAAGAGGTATTTTTGGAGAAGTTCAGCTAAACTCTATACTAAACTCTATATTTGGAGATAAAAAAGACCTATATGACTTGCAGTATAGCTTTGATAGTGGTGTTATAGTAGATGCCATCATAAAAGCTCCAGAGCCATTGGGGATTATCGCTATTGATTCAAAGTTTCCTATGGAAAACTATACTCGTATGGTTGAAGATGATAGCTTTAAAAGTAGTTTTAAACAAAATATCAAAAAACATATCAACGATATAGCGTCAAAATACATTATAAAAGGTACAACAGCCGATATGGCAATACTTTTTCTACCAGCTGAAGCAATTTTCGCAGAGATAAATGCTTATCATGAAGAGCTTATAGAGTATGGCAGAAAAAGAGGAGTTTGGATAGCATCTCCGACTACTTTAATGGCACTTTTGACTACCATAACAGCAATTGTAAGAGATATAAAAACACAAGAGCAAGCCAAGAAAATTCAAGAAGAGCTTATGAAACTCTCGTCAAATTTCAAGCTTTATAAAAAGAGATGGGATGATTTGTCAAAGCACATCGATACAGTTAGTAAAGATGTAAAAAATATAAGTATCTCAACAACTAAAATAACAAATGAATTTGAGAGAATTGAAAAAGTAGAGTTTGATGAAAAACCTCTAATCAACACTTAAGGGCATCTCTAATAATAGGAATAGCCCATAGCTTAAGCTATACCTCATAAAAGATTTTGCACAATCTTACTTTTTTAATGAGCACTATGGGTTATCCCTATTGTTAGAGGTGCCCTAAAATAGTTCTGGTCTATACTCAAAGTGCATGGTATCATAATGGTACCATCGTCCACCCCAGATAAAACCGTACTTTTCAAACACATCTACTATCTCTTTTGGGATTTTGTTTTTAAACTTATACTCTTTATCCCACTTCCAGTAAGCGGACTGTTTTACGTTTAGATCAATAGCTATACCGTAACTATGGGCGCTTAGTCGGTTAGTATCTTTTATGTAACGAAAGCTATATGTTCCGGCTATATTTGTTATGTATTTGCTATATTTTTGTGGTAAAGTTTTTAGCTCACTTATCACTTTTTGAAGCTGCATAGAGGCGTTTTGTTTTTGATTGAAAAGGATTTTAGTCCCATCTACCCACTCTAACTCCACAAGGTTTTGCTCAATCTGTTTTTTGTTTTGACCATATAGTTTTTTTAGTAACTCATCATTTCTAAATCTTCCTGGGTCGTAGTTTAGTTTTGGAGGTTTTATCTCTTTAAAAGCAGGATATTTGAGTGATAGAGTATCTTTTATGCTTGGATTGTTAAGTTTGTCTTGAAAAGTTTTTTCCATGTAGTCATGGTACGATAAAGAGTCACCATCTTTAAAAGATAACATATTGTCTTTATAATTGAGTATATCTGGATAAGAATTTACAAATTTATTGAGACCAAACTGTGGTATATTTGGTTTTATAACTATACCTTCAACTCGTGAAATGAGAAGAGAGTCTTCTTTAACATTGTCTAAATCTTCACCAAGGTACAAGTCTGAAACAACTGCTTTACCTATAACATATCTTCCCTCTTTTCCAGCTTCATGAGTTTTAATCCCCCACATATTGTGCATGACCATAACTTTATCATCAAGCTCTCCTGCATAGAGCATGATGTGACCTTTTAGATAAATAAGACTCAAAAAAGCAATTCCATATGTTTTTATTAGCATCTCTTTCTCCTTGTTATTCCAGCCAAGTAGTGACAAATACTCTCCAGATTTTTTCTGAGAAGCAGAGTTTCTAGGTAACCATAGACCAAATGGAGTCATAAAGTCTTTTGTCATAGCTGAACAGTCTCTATTTTCTAAGTATCCACCCCAACCATATTTTTCTCCTAAAAGTTGACTGCTTACAAGCAAAATATTTTTCTTGTTAAATTTCAAAGGTATTAAACTAGCATACTCTTTTAAGATACGTATCTCTTTTTTAACACCAAATCTTGTGTACATGTAAGAGTAAAAAAAACTATCATCCTCTTTGACATAGGCGAACAATGCTCCAAGTTTTACATGTAAAAGGTATCGTTGTTTTGTATCATATAGTGGGGTATTATCGTTGATTAGGACTATTTTTTTACTATTTTGAAACTCGCTTCTCTGCTTTGCATCTAAAATAGCAAAACTTTTTGTCGGTAACCAACCTGTTGAGATATTGCTTTGTACAAATGCCCAAGAGCCATCACTTGAATAGTGAGATATAAGTAAGGGAGTGTTTACATGTAGACGTGTATTTTGCATATAATCAAAAGGAAATCCTTCTCCTGCAAGAGTTGGGTTAAGAAAAAAAGGTTTATATGTTGGCAAATTTCTAACTTGTACATTTTCGATTGTAATAGCATACTGCACATTTTTATTATACTCTTCAAAATTGGTTGATGTAATGATACTTTTTATATCTTCTAAATCCCAAGGCAAAATGTTTTCTGCATAATACTTATCTTTTTTCCTATAAACAAAATTAGCCCAAGAAGCTCTGTCTTTGCTTATGCGGATAGAGCCAATACTCCAAGGCATAAACTCTCTTGAGTTGAAGTTCTTCATCTTTACATGTAAAGGTTCAGTATCTTTAACAAGATAATCCATGCTTTGCTTGTACGTTAGTGGTTGCACATTGTTTTGAGTACAGCCGAGAGATAAAAATAGAATGATAATTAAAAGAAATATATGTTTCATAAAAATATCATAGCAAAATCTTAGTTGATATTTGATATAATAAAAAATATTTCAAATTGTAATATTTTTGAAGTAAGTTTGATTTATGTAGTATGCTATTACATTATTTTATAAGGAACTTTATGACTGTAGGTATAGATAGTATTAGAATAAAACAGTATCAACCTTTTATAAAATGGGTAGGAGGAAAAAGAGGTCTATTAAATCAGATTTTAGAGTATCTTCCAGAAAAATTTGATAATTATCATGAACCATTTTTAGGTGGTGGGGCACTGTTTTTTGAACTATACTCTCGTGGATTACTTGAAGATAAAAAAGTTTATCTTTCTGATATAAATAGTGAATTAATAAATGCTTATAATGTTGTAAAAAACAGTCCTTATAACTTAATAGATAATCTTTTAAAATATAAAGAAAATCATTCAAAAGATTTTTATTATAAAGTAAGAGAGATGGATAGAAATGAAAGTTTTAAAAGTTTATCAAGCCTTGAAAGAGCAACAAGATTTATATATCTAAATAAAACTTGTTTTAATGGACTATATAGAGTAAACAAAAAAGGTTATTTTAATACACCAATAGGAAGTTATAAAAATCCAAATATATCAGATAGAGATACAATTTTGAGTGCGAGTGAAGCATTACAGAAT
>CAZIAJ010000082.1:0-8416 GCA_964537565.1 uncultured Sulfurospirillum sp. | reverse complement strand
AAGAAAATGATACTGTTGAAAATATAGATTTGGATACAAATGATGAAATTGGGCAAATGACTAAGATTGTGAATCAAAATATTGAAAAAACCAAGAGAATACTTGAAGAAGATATTGCACTAATTGCTGAAGTAAAAAGAGTAGCAAATCTTGTAAAAGATGGATATATTAGGCAAGATATACAAGTGCATTCTTCAAATAATGAATTAAATGAATTAAAAGGGATATTCAATGATATGCTTCATAATATAGCAGATAAAATATGTGGTGATATCAATAAAATGCAAATAGCACTAGAAAGTTTTCAAAGGCTAGATTTTACACATAGAATAGAAAATCCTACAGGAGAAACTTCAAGGGCACTTAATTCACTTGCGCAGATGATTACTAATATGTTATCAGAAAACAAAGAGAATGGAATTGCATTAAACGAAAATTCTGATATATTAAATGAAGATATAAAAGATTTGAGTGAAGTAACAAAAAATATAGAAATTTTATTAGAAAAAACTCTGTTTTTAACAGAAAAAGCGACTATGGGATTAAATGAGTCAAATGAAAGATCAAGTGAAGTAGAAAACCATGCTAGTGAGATAAAATTTGTAGTTTTAGTTATTAGTGATATTGCTGAACAAACAAACCTTTTAGCGCTTAATGCTGCTATTGAAGCAGCTCGTGCAGGAGAACATGGTAGAGGTTTCGCTGTTGTTGCTGATGAAGTAAGAAAACTTGCTGAGAGAACACAAAAATCACTTTGTGAAGTCAATACCACCATACAGATCTTGGTTCAATCAGTTTCTGGAATAGTTGAAAGCATAAGCGGTAGAACACAAGAGATAAATGAAATTAACAATTCTATGGTAGAGATGGAAGATGTTGGAAAGAAAAACATAAGCATAGCAAAAAAAGTAAACGAAGTTGTTTTAAGTATAACTGATATCTCTAAGAAGATAGAAAAAGATATATCAGATAAGAAGTTTTAGATTTGGGAAAAACTATACAATAAAATTATTTTTATTGTATAGTCCCTTGTTTAGCTCTCTATATAGTTTTTGAGTTTACGTCCTACTTTAGGGTGTTTTAGTTTTTTGATAGCAGAGCTTTCTATTTGACGTACTCTTTCTCTTGTTACATTTAGTTCTTTTCCTATCTCTTCAAGAGTTCTGTCACTCTCATCAAACATAAGTCCAAAACGCATTCTTATTACAGCTTTTTCTCTATCATTTAGTTGGTCAAGTACATCGTCAATTTGGTCTTTAAGGTCATTTTTAAGCATAAAGTCTATTGGTGAGATAGAGTTTTTATCTTCTACAAAGTCACCAAACTTTCCATCATCTTCATTTCCAATAGGAGCTTCAAGACTTATAGGCTCTTTTGTGATTTTAATTACGTTTTTGACTTTATCTACACTTAGTCCAACTTCTTCTGCGATTGTATCTATATCTGGTTCTCTTCCCTCTTCTTGAAGGTGCTTACGGATTATCTTGTTTATTCTGTTTATAGTCTCAATCATATGGATAGGTATACGAATAGTTCTAGCTTGGTCTGCAATAGCACGTGAAATTGCTTGACGTATCCACCATGTAGCATATGTTGAAAACTTGTAACCTTTCTTGTACTCAAATTTGTCAACAGCTTTCATAAGACCAATGTTGCCTTCTTGGATAAGGTCAAGGAAAGGAAGTCCACGGTTTGTATAACGCTTAGCAATAGAAACAACAAGACGTAAGTTTGATTTTGCCATACGAGTTTTTGACTCATCTGCTATTTTTTTACCACGTTTTATCTGTTCCACAATTTCTTTTAGTACATCAGGGTCTAAATCAAAACTCTGCTTACTTGCTTCTTTTGTCTGAAACAGTTTTTTTATCTCAACATAAGTAGAAACCATAGTCGCTTCAGGAACAAGTGCTGTAATCTCTTCTTTGTTTAAATCAGTTATTTTTTCTAAAAGTTTATTGTGATTTTCTTTAAGTGTTTCATTAAAAAGTGGAAGTCTGTATTCTAGTCTTTTAAGCTCTTTATCAAACTCATCATCACTTTTTAGTGAAGTTTCCATAGATCTTACAAGTTCATTTATAAGTTTACTTGTAGGACCTAATTCAAGTAAGTTTTCTTTTAAAATCTTTTTCTTAAACGCAACAGTTATATCATAGATAGCTTTTTTCTCTTCGTCTTCCATATCATCTGGTACTTTAGCGATAGCCTTTAGCCAATCTTTTTTTGCTTTTTCTAGTGCTTTAAAGCTTGTAATTACTTTTTCTGTTCTTTTATTATCTTTTTTACTTGTTTTCTTTTCACCATCATCAGCATCATCAGCATCACTATCTTCATCATCTTCAAAGTTTCTAAACAACTCTTTTACACGACGTTCTCTATTTATAAGGGCTTCTTTATAATCTATGATAAAATCAATGAGATACGGTACAGAACAAAAAGCATCGATGATTATATCTTCACCAAATTCTATTTTTTTACTGATGTCAATCTCTTCTTCTTTTGTTAAAAGTGAAATAAGACCCATCTCTCTTAAGTACATTCTTACAGGACTATCACTTCTACTCCACTCTAAAAGCTCTTTTTCATTTGCTAAGTCGAACTCTTTTTCAAGTGCTTCATCTTGTAGTTTTTGAGCTTCTTCTGCTCTTTTTAGCGCTTCTTCTAAGTTTCTAAGTTTTGCTAATTCTGCTGAAGTAATAAGTGTTATTTTATACTTTTTCATCAATGTCATCATTTTTTTAACATTTGATGCTGTCGGTTGTTTTACAAAAAGTGCCATAACTTTTTCATAAGTTACATTACCCTTTTCGTTTTCTTTAAATAGCTCTTCTAAGTTTGTATAAAGCTCTTTTGTAGACATATGAGGTCGCTCCTAAATATGGGGGTGAAAAAGGTATATATTATACCGAAAAATATTTAAAAGGATATTAAATATTTGATATTTTCTAGTTATAAACTAATATATAGAGTATAAGCAATAAAAAACATTATAAAAGAAGTTAGTAAATCTAAAAACTTCCAAGTACTAGGTTTTTTAAACAGAGGTATGAGAATTCTGCTTCCGTAAGCTAAAGAAAAAAACCAAATAAATGAGGAGATAACTGCTCCTAAAGTAAAAAAGTTTTGATTTGCTCCAGAATATTTACTACCAATAGTGCCTATAAGAACAACAGTATCTAGATATACATGTGGATTTAAAAAAGATAACGATAGTAGTGTGAGAATTATTACCGTTGTAGATTTTTTAGTGGATTTAGTATCAATATCAAGAGTATGTTTACGAAGACTTGATTTTAATGCCACAAATCCATAAATTAGTAAAAAGATGATGCCAAACCATGTAATATAAGTTATAAAGTATGGAAATTTTTCTAAAAACTTACCAAGACCTTTAACTCCTGCAATAATAAACATAGCATCTGTAAGTGAACAAATTAAAGCAACAATAAAAACAGACTCTTTTAATAGTCCTCGTTTTAGAACATAAACATTTTGAGCACCAATAGCAACTATAAGTCCAATGCTAATAAAAAAACCTTGTATAAAAGCTGTAATAATAATTCCTTTATTAAATCAAAATCATAGCTAAAAAATCTTAAATTAAAAATATGCATAAAAGAAGGAACATTAGTTGCTTTAATCAATATATAACAAAAGGAATATTTATGCAAAACGGATATTATACTACCGCAGGGGCTATGGTAACACAGTTTAATAAACTTGATGTTATATCAAATAATTTAGCTAATGTAAATACGACTGCATTTAAACGAGATGATGTTGTTATAGGAGATTTTAAAAGAATTTATCAAGAGTATCAAGATGAAATGCCTATTAAAAACAATACTAAAGAAGCCGCAAAGTATTTAAATGGCTCTATTGATAGAGTGCCTCAAGTTAGTGAACAGTATGTTGAGTTTAGACAAGGCGGATTAAAAGCTACTGGAAACAGTCTTGACTTTGCACTTAAGAGAGAAGATGCTTTTTTTATGGTTGAGACACCGGAGGGTATTAGATTAACACAAGATGGCTCATTTGTTATCAATAATGATGGAGTACTTAGCACAAAAGAGGGATTTCCAGTACTTCCATCAACTTATTTTCAAAATGGACAGTATATTAAAGTAGAAGCAAATAACACTTTTACAGTTGATAAAACAGGGAATATATATTCAGCAGATATTGTTAATGGATTTGATCAAGGAGAAGTACCAACAGGAAAACTTTTTATAGCTCAAAGTAGTGATGTTAAATCTTTAACTAAAGAGGGGACAAATCTATATAAATTTAATGATGTTAAAGATATCAAAGATTTACAGGATGCAGATGTAGTTGCCCAAGGTTTTTTAGAAACAAGTAATATAAATCCTGTAAGTGAGATGGTAGGACTTATTGAGTCAAGTAGAATGGTAGAAATGTATCAAAAGGTTATGACTTCACATATGAATGATCTTAACAATGATGCAATAAATAAATTAGCACAAACAAGAGCATAAGGATAATAAAATGATAAGGTCATTATATACAGCAGCAACAGGAATGATTGCACAGCAGACACAAATAGATGTAACTTCAAACAATATTTCAAATGTAAATACTATTGGTTATAAAAAACAGCGTGCTGAATTTGCAGACTTAATGTATCAAACTATGGAGTATGCAGGGACTTCAACGAGTGCTACTACACAATCTCCAACAGGTATTGAAGTAGGTCTTGGTGTTCGTCCAACAGCTATTGCAAAACAGTTTACGCAAGGTAACTTTAAAGAAACAGGGAATGATCTTGATATGGCTATAACAGGAAATGGTTTTTTTCAAATTCAGCTTCCTGATGGAACTACTGCATATACAAGAAATGGGTCATTTAAATTAGATCGTGATGGAAGTATTGTCAATTCAGATGGCTATAAAATGCTTCCAGAAGTGACAGTTCCAGAAGACGCAACACAAATTTCTATAGGAACAGATGGAACTATATCTGTTTTGCAAGCTGGACAAACTGATATGACAGCAATAGGGCAAATAGAGTTGGCAAACTTTATTAATCCAGCAGGATTGCACTCTTTAGGTGATAATAACTATTTAAATACATCAGCTTCTGGTGATGTTATTACAGGTACACCAGGTTTAGATGGTATGGGGCAAACAAGACAGCAGTTTGTAGAGATGAGTAATGTTCAACTTGTTGAAGAGATGACAGACTTGATTACTGGTCAGCGTGCCTATGAGGCAAACTCAAAAGCTATTACAACAAGTGATGAAATGTTGCAAACTGTAAACCAATTAAAAAGATAATTAAATTGCTGATTTTAGTTCCTTTTGCTTTAATAATTTTGATTATATTTGTTGTTGATGCTCTGTATTTTGATGATGTAAAACCAAAAAATGAGCCAAATAATAAAGTAATAGAAAAAACAGATAATAGAAAAAATTATATAAATCAATATTTAAAAAAATAGATGAGCTTTTTTTCTATATTTAAAATGACTATACCAGTTCTAATGGGTTATATCCCATTGGGTATGGCATTTGGATTGTTACTTTCAAAACTACTTATACCTTGGTATTATGCTTTTTTTATGTCACTCTTTATTTTTGCTGGGGCTGGGCAATTTTTATTACTTGGTCTGTTTGCTTCACAAGCTACTGTACTTGAGATAGGAATTGCAATTTTTCTTTTAAATCTACGACATACTTTTTATGGGCTTTCTATGTTAAGTGTTTTAAAAAACTTTAGTTGGAAGAAAAACTATATTATATTTGGGCTTACTGATGAAACATTTGCTCTTTTGAAGACTAATGATGTAAAAGAGAAAGAGAGAGAAAAAGTCTACTTAATCATAACAGCATTAAATCAATCTTATTGGATAATAGGAAGTGTAATAGGTGCTGTTTTAGGAAATATAGTTCCTTTTGATTACAAAGGTATAGAGTTTTCATTGACTGCACTTTTTGTAGTTTTATCTATTGACTTGTATAATAAAAGTAAACAACATAAGCCATTTTTGATTGCTATTGTTATTGGTTTTACTGGAATGTTAGTGTTTCCAAGCGATAAAATGTTAATATTGTCTTTAAGTTTAGCAGCTATAGTTTTGATACTTTTTAAAAAGGCATTAGAAGATGGATAGTAGCTACTTAATTGCAGGGATTGTAATTGCAGCAGTCATGACGTATGTAACTAGAATAATTCCATTTATATTTTTTAGAAAAAAAGAGCCAAGTGCTACTATCAAGTATATAGAGTGGAATATGCCAGTTATGATTATGGTGATTTTAGTTTTTTATGCGCTAAAAGATGTATCTTGGGGAGTCTATCCTTATGGAATTGCCGAGATGGTTGGTATCACCATAGCAGGTGCTTTACATATAAAGTATAAAAATGCACTATTAAGTATATTTGTAGCAACTGTATCATATATGTTTTTGATACAAAAAGTGTTTACAGATATTTAAAAAGAGGATATAACGTGAAGTTTGATATAGTAAATAGACAGAAAATTTCTAAAAATTGTTTTGTTTGTGGAGTAAAAAATGATTTTGGATTAAAAACAAAGTTTTACGAGACGAGTAGCGAAGAGGTTATAGCAGTTTTTACGCCAAAAGATTTGCATCAAAGCTATCCAAATATACTTCATGGAGGTATAAGTGCAACTATATTAGATGAGACTATAGGAAGAGCTTTGATGATAAAATATGGAGCTGATAGTTTTGGAGTTACGGTTGAACTTAATCTAAGATATAAAAAACCTGTTCCACTAAATCAAGAGTTAAAAGTTGTTGCAAGAGTTACAAATGACAAAGGAAGACTTTTTGAAGGAAGTGGGGAGCTTATATTGCCAAATGGAGATGTTGCGGTAAAAGCTAAAGGTAAGTATATGAAAAGAGAGATTAAAGATATAGTAGAAAAAGAGTTCAGTAAAGATGAGTGGATAGCCTCTGATGCAAAAGATTTAAAAGAGATAAAAATAGGAAATAACAATGACCAATAATTATATATTGAGCTCAATCATGAACTCACTAAAGCTCGATAAGATAGATATTTTAAAAGCTTATAAATTAGTAGATAAAAAGATAACACAAGATGATGTTGATGATATTTTAAGAGAGCCAAGTGACGAGAAGTTTATACTTCTAAGTGATGAGGGTTTTGAGCTGTTTCTAAATGGTTTTATCGCATATAAACGAGGCCCAAGTGATAAAAAAACAAAAAAACAGAAGATATACTTTTCAAATAATATAATCTTAAAAAAGCTAAAAATAGCACTTGATTTAAAAGATGAAGATATTATAGAGATATTTAAGAATGATGGCTTAGAGATAACCAAATCACAATTGACAGCATACTTTAGAAGAGATGGACATATAAACTATAGAAAATGTAGTGATTCACTTCTAAAAAGATTTATCAATGGTCTTAAATAGCTTAACAAAAGAAGAAGAGAGAGTTATAGAAAACAAAGGAACAGAAGCTCCATATAGTGGAAAATATAATGATTTTTATGAGAAAGGAGTTTTTATATGCAAGCGATGTGACACTCCTTTGTACAGCTCCAATGATAAGTTTAGCTCAGGTTGTGGCTGGCCAAGTTTTGATGATGAGATAAGTGGAGCAGTAAAAAGAGTAAAAGATGCTGATGGAATGCGTACAGAGATTACATGTAAAGCTTGTGGAGCTCATCTTGGACATGTTTTTGAAGGAGAAGGATTTACTGAGAAAAACACTAGACACTGTGTGAACTCTATAAGCCTTGGTTTTATAAAAGAGAAAAATGAATAAATACTTTGTTAGTATAAGACTATTGTATTTAAATTATTGGTGTCTCTTTTAAGGAATATTATGCTCTTTTAAAACGATTTTTGACAAATATCTGCCATATTCCTTTTAAAAACACATTTTATTTTTAAGGTTAATAGGCTATTTCTCTTAAAAAAGGGTCGGAGCTAAACTTTTAACTTTTTTAGAAACTATAGAGATAGGCTCTATTTGGTTACAAATTTACCATTTTTAGGGAATATATTTTCCCTAAAGTTGCTCTAAATTCTATTTCTTCATTAGAATATAAAGGTTTTCTAATTTTTCTAATACCATGTCTTTTAATATATCAATTAGTTGATATTTAGACAGAAGTTCTAAATCTTGATTTAAACTTGATGGTGATTTTTTAAGTTCATCAAGCATAACACTATAATATACTTTTGTTTTATTTTTAAGGTATTTCATTAGCTTGGTTCTTTGTGGTTTTAAAATATTTAATAAATCATTTGTTTCCATCCAAATGGTATGTTTTGGAGTCACTTTTTCACTATTATCAATCTGTTTTATGGTATTTAATAATTAAATTTTTATATTCCTAAGCTTCAAATTTAATAATTCCACCACCATTACCATATGGAATTATAAATTGTTCATCAA
>CAZIAJ010000081.1:0-8433 GCA_964537565.1 uncultured Sulfurospirillum sp. | reverse complement strand
TTATAGAATCTAATGATTACATATGTTATTTTGATGTTAATTGTAGCTATGATGATTTAGCTTTACATATAAAGAGTAAATTAGGACTTGATATACTAAGAGGTGTAGGTACAAATAAGCAGATTAAAAGATGTGCAATAACAACTGGTAGTGGTGGTGATTTGATTGGTGAAATTGAAGCAGATTGCTTTTTAAGTGGTGACTTTAAATATCATCAAGCACTTGAGGCAAAAGAGAATAATTTGAATTTATTAGACATAGGACACTTTGAGAGTGAGTCCTATTTTCCAGTGTGTTTAAAGGAAAATTTGATTAATTTTCCATTAAAAGCTATAATGACGAATTCAAAAAATCCATTTGCATATAAATAATGAAGGAATACAGTATAAATGAATAAACATTTAGAGCAGCTAGTAAATCTAGCGAAAACAGATAAAGAGATAGATGATTTTGGACCAAAAGTAGAAGCTATTGAGACAAAATTAAGAGCATCAGCAGTAAAAGAGAAAGATGTAAATGATAAAATTTTAGCTCTTGAAGAAGAGATTAAAGATTGTAAACTTAAGAAATCTAAAAATGAGCTTCACTTAGCGGAATTAGCAGATAAACTTACAGAGTTATCTAAAAAAGGTGCTATAGTTAAGACTGATAAAGAGATAAAAGCATTACAACTTGAGGAAGAGATTTCAAAAGAACAGTGTGAATTTGCTAATGAAGAGATAGAAAGACTTGATAATATTATTGAGTCAAAAGAACTTGATAAAGAGGAGTTAAAAGTAGCTCTTGAAGAAGTTCAAAAACAGAGTAAAGAGATTCGTGCTTCTATTGAAAAAGAGATGGTTGATATAGAAAAGCAAAGAACAGAAGTTTATGGTAAAAAAGAGAAGTTAGTATCTCAAATGAGCCAGAAAATTTTAACTTTTTATGAAAAAATTAGAAAATGGGCTGGAAATACAACTGTAGTTCCAGTTAAAAAGCAAGCATGTTATGGATGTTTTATGAGAATAAATGATAAAACTTATGCAGAAGTAATTAAACAAGATGATATTGTAACTTGCCCTCATTGTGGAAGAATTCTTTACAAAGAGACAGAGGAAACTGAGGCATAAATTGCTTCTTTTTTTCTACTACTTATTGGTAGTGCTAATATATATTTTAGCACTACCAATTTTGATGATTCTCTCATTTAAACAAAAATATAAATTTTCATTACCTGCACGATTTTTTTTAAAAAACAATAAACCATTTGATAAGCAAGGTATATGGTTTCATGCTTGCTCACTAGGAGAAGTTAACTCTTTAAAACCAGTTTTTAAAGAGCTAAAAAGAGAGAGTTTAAACTTATCTGTTATAACAGGTACAGGTTATAAATCTGCTAAAGAGATAAACTTTTTAAATGTAAGATTTTTACCATTTGAAATTTTTCTTCCTTTTTGGATAAAAAAACAAAAAACCTTAGTAGTAACAGAAGCAGAACTTTGGCCTTTGTTGTTTATAGTTTCTAGAAGAAAAGGAATAAAAACAGTTTTGATAAATGCAAGGGTATCTGATAACTCTTATAAATCATATAAAAAATTTGCTTGGTTTTACAAATGGATATTTGCAAATATTGATGAAGTTTTTGCTCAAAGTAAAGTAGATAAAAAAAGACTTGAAGAGTTAGGTGCAAAAAATGTAGTAGTAAACGGAAATATTAAGACATTTTCAAAACATATTGTAACAAAAGAGTATAAAAAACCAGAAAAAAAAGTAATAGTAATTGCAAGTTCACATGAAGGTGAAGAGCAGATAATACTAGATAGTTTAAAATTTAAAAAAGATGAAATACTTGTAATAGTTCCAAGGCATCCTGAGAGATTTGAGGATGTAGATAGATTTTTAAAAGAGTTTTGTAAAAAAAATGAGTTAAGCTACTCAAAAATAGATGGTGATTTAAAAACAGATATAGTATTATGTAATAAGATGGGCGAACTTATAAACTTATATGCTATTAGTGATGTAGTTATATTATGTGGCTCATTTAAAGAGGGTATAGGTGGACACAATCCACTTGAGCCTGCATTTTTTGAAACAAAGATAATAAGTGGAGAGTTTTACTTTAATCAAAAACCACTTTTTAAATTAGTAGATAATATAAAGATATGCTCAATAAATGAGCTAAAAGATATAGACTTTGAAGAGATTAAACCTTCAAAAGTTTTACATGTAGGGGATATAAATACCCTAATAGATAGGATAAAATGATGACAGAAAAAGCGTATAAATTATTGGCTATACAAGAAGGTATTTCAAATCGAGCGGCAAAGGATTTAATAGATCGTGGAGTAGTTTATTCAGGTGGAAAAAAAGTTACTGTAGCTCGTGGTGAAATAAGCCCAAAAGCAAAGTTTAGAGTAGAAAAGATAAACAAACCAAAGATAATTTTTCAAGATAAAAAGATAATTGCAGTTGATAAACCTGCATATATGACAACAGAAGAGATTGCAAGAGGTTACTCAGAGTTTACACTTTTGCATAGACTAGATAAAGAGACAAGCGGAGTTTTGCTGTTTACAAAAGATGAAGAATTTCACAAAGAAGCTGTTAAGTCTTTTAAAAGTAGAGAGGTAAAAAAAGAGTATATTGCAGTAGTTCAAGGAAAGTGTATTGAGCCTGTAACAGTTGATAAACCACTTATAACTATAAAGCAAGGTAATACACTTTTTAGTAAAGTAGCAGATGAAGGTAAAGATGCTATAAGTCATATTGAGCCTTTGATGCTAGAAGGAAAGCTTTCTAAAGTAAAAGTTACCATTGAAACAGGTAGAACTCATCAGATAAGAGCTCATCTAAAAAGTATCAAAACACCTATTTTGGGTGATACACAATATGGTGCAAAACCATTTAAAAGAGTTATGCTTCATGCTTGGAAGATAGAGCTTTTAGGATATAAATTTGAAAGTAAAGAGCCTGGTGAGTTTATGCGTGTTATGAATATGGGTTAGTTATGAAACTATTTATAACTTTTTGTATTTTTTTTACAGTTTTATTTGGTGGTCAACTCTCATATGAACATAGCTATAAAGCAGCAGTACAAAAGGCAAGCAAAGAGAAAAAAAAGCTTATGATGATCTATTCTGCACCATGGTGTCCAGAGTGTAGCTACATGAAAGATGTAGCATTCAATAAGCCACAATTAAATAGATATTTACAAAACAATTTTGTTCTTTTGGATTTAAATGTAGATAAAGATGACCTGCCAAAAGGCTTTGACTATGTTGGAATTCCGACTTTTTTCATACTCGATAGTAGTGAAAAAAGAGTAGGAAAACTTGTAGGTGGAGATAAATCTCTAAAGTTTTTAGAGCGTTTGAAAGTGATAAAATGAAAAAAATATTGATACTATCTTTCTTTTTTGTAAATCTACTTTTCGCTTTTAGTCAAAGCAATTTAGATTTGCTCAAAGAAGAGGGTGATTGTCCTAAGTGTGATTTGAGCTATGCTGATCTTAGTGGCTTAGATTTGACGATGGCAGATTTAAGTGATACAAACCTAGCTTATGCGAATCTTAGCAATGTTGTTGCCCACGCAGCAAACCTAAGTGGAGCTGACCTTAGCTATGCAGTATGTAAAAACGCAAACTTAAAAGGTGCCAAATTTATAAAAGCAAAACTATCTCATGTAGATTTTACAGATGCTAGACTTTGGAAGGCAAATTTTACTAACGCTTTCATAGATAAAAGCAATTTCACAGGAGCGGCACTTGGCTCAGCCATCTTTGATAAAAATGACCTTAGTAGTAGTAAGTTTGAAGATGTGATTGTATACAAAACTATTTTCAAAAATGGAGTCAAATTACCTTAGGTTTATAAGACTTAAAGCAAAATTTAAGTAGCATAACAACCCAATAAACTAAAGCTTTACATGTAAAGAAATAAGGAAGATATTTTGTTCGAGATTTTAACAGATTCATTTAAAACAGCCGTAAATAAGATAAGATTTGCAGATGATGAAAAGTCGCTAAAAAAAGCACTTGATACGCTTAAAAAGTCACTTTTAAAAGCAGATGTTCATCATAAAGTGGTGAAAGATTTACTCAAAGTGGTTGAAATTGAAACAAAAGCAAAAGGGATTGGACAGCTCAATTTTCTAAAATCTCTGAAAAATAATCTAACACAGACTCTAACAGCTCCAGGTAATCAGGGTTTTGTATATGCTTCAAAAGCGCCTACAAGAGTTTTGATGGCAGGACTTCAAGGAAGTGGTAAAACAACAACAACAGTAAAACTAGCAAATTATCTTAAACTTAGACAGAAAAAAGTTCTTATTGCAGCTTGTGATTTACAAAGACTTGCAGCAGTTGAGCAACTAAAACAGCTTTGTGAGCAAAATGAACTTGATTTGTATTTTGATGAAGATGAAAAAAATCCAGTAAAAATAGCAAAAGCGGCAGTTAAAAAAGCAAAAGAGGGTTTATATGATGTTCTTTTAGTAGATACAGCTGGTCGTTTAGCAATAGATGAAGAACTTATGAGCGAGCTCAAAAATGTTCAAAAAGCGATAGAACCTGATGAAGTTTTTTATGTAGCGGACTCTATGACTGGTCAAGATGCTATTAGAAGTGCAGGAACATTTAACGATAAGCTTGGTATAAGTGGAGTTATACTTAGTAAGTATGATGGTGATAGCAAAGGTGGAGTTGCACTTGGAATTGCTAAGCAGATAAACATACCACTTCGTTTTATAGGAACAGGTGAAAAAGTAGCTGATTTAGAACTTTTTGTTCCAGATCGTATTGTAAATCGTCTTATGGGTGAGGGTGATTTAGAGACTCTTGCTGAAAAAACAGCAGCTGTTATAGATGAAAAACAAGCAAAAGCTATGACAAGAAAGATAAAAAAGGGTGAATTTAATTTTAATGACTTTTTAGATCAAATGGAACAGATGAAGAAGCTAGGAAATATGAAATCACTTATAGGTATGATTCCTGGTATGTCTGGTATGGCAGGAAAGCTTAAAGATATGGATTTAGAGAATTCTGTTGAGATGAAGAGAATTAAAGCTATGATAGGTTCTATGACAAAAAAAGAGCGTGAAACTCCTTCACTTTTAAATAACACAAGAAAAAGAAGAATTGCGATGGGTGCAGGACTTTCAAATATGGATGTAAATAAGTTTTTAAAGCAGTTTAAAAATGCATCAAAAATGGCAAAGAAATTTTCTGGTAAAAAAGGTATGCAAGATTTACAAAATATGATGTCACAAGCAAAACAAGGTGGAATTCCTCGTTAAGCTTTACTTTTAAAGTAAATTTAGCTATAATCCCAAATCGTTTTGACTTACAAAATAATCCCTCTGTGATTGTAAGTTGTAAAAGACGCCAAATGGCGGTAAGAGGCATTATAAACTACTATATATTTTATTTTGCCCTATATTTACCTCCCAAACATAATTTTAAAGGAATGACATGACAGTAGTTAGATTAACAAGAATGGGTAGAAAGAAAAAACCTTTTTACAGAATCGTAGTTACAGATAGTAGAAAAAGAAGAGATGGTGGTTGGATAGAGTTAATAGGACACTATGACCCAATGACAAAAGCAGTTACAGTAGATAGTGAAAGACTAGATTATTGGAAAAGTGTTGGTGCTAAACTAAGTGATAGAGTTGCAAAAATAACAAAGTAATTTATTTCTTAAATAAGTGGCAAAGTAAATCTACAGAAACTCCGTTTCGTACTTCAATTGCGAGGAATTTCTTAGGGGCTTTGCTCTTAAGAAAGGGGACGATAAAATGATTGAAAAATTTTTAGAAGAATTTGCAAAGCTTGTTGTAGATAATCCTAATTTAGTAAAAGTAGAAAAAAAAGATATTGATGATACTTTTTGTGAAGTTATCATAACTGCCGATAAAGCTGATACAGGCAAACTGATTGGTAAAGATGGTAAAATGATAAACTCACTAAAAACCCTTATTTCTGGTTGCAAAGCTAAAGATGGGAAATCATATAGAGTAACTGTAAAAGCAAACGATGAGTAAAAAAACATCTCCTATTGAAATCGCTCAAATTGGGCGATTAGTAGGGCTTAGAGGTGAACTAAAACTTCATATTCATAGTGATTTTCCTGAGCAATTTAAAATAGGTAAAATTTTTAAAACACAAAAAAATATCTCTCTTGAAATTGCATCATATAATGAAAAAAGAGGATTAATTCTTTTTCGAGGATATGAGAGTCGTGAAGCTGCTGCTTGTCTGGTTAATTCATATTTGTTAACTACTGTGGAAGCAACACTAAAAGATTGTAATCTAGAAGAAGATGAATTTTTTTGGTTTGATATTATTGGATGTAGTATTCAAGATGATGATGTAGTTATTGGAACTATTAAAGATATTGAGAGAATTGGTGATACAGACTATATGGTTATTGAAACAGATTCATATTTTGTTGAAAAAAAACTTTCAAAAACTTTTTTTCTTCCTTTTATTGAAAGATACGTTTTATCTGCTGATAAAGAGAAAAAAATTGTATATGTAAAAGATGGTTTAGAGCTTTTAGAGAATTCATGATGAAATTTGTTTATGTTACGTTATTTGAAAATCTTATCTCTCCGTATTTTGAGGATTCTATACTAAGAAGAGCAATTGAAAAAAAACTTATTAGTATAGAGTTCTATAATCCGAGAGATTATACAACTAACAAGCATAACAAAGTAGATGATTATCAAGCAGGTGGTGGAGCTGGGCTTTTACTAGGTGTTCAACCTCTTTTTGATACTTTGAGAGAGATAAAAAAAAGAAACCCTAATGCTCATTTTGTTTTTCCTGCACCAGCTGGAAAAACTTTTGTTCAGTCTGATGCAAAAAGGCTTGCAAAAAAAGAGCAGATAGTATTTGTCAATGGCAGATATGAGGGGATAGATGAGAGAGTTGTTGAGAATTGGGCTGATGAAGTTTTTTCTATCGGTGATTATGTCTTAACTGGCGGTGAGTTGGCAAGTTGTGTGATGAGTGATGCAATTAGTAGAAATATAAATGGTGTCTTAGGAAATGAAGACTCATTAAGTGAAGAGAGTTTTGAAGATATGCTTTTAGAAGCCCCATCTTTTACAAAACCTGTGATTTTTGAAAATAAATCCGTTCCCTCAGAGTTTTTAAAGGGAAATCACGCTAAAATATCCAACTTAAAAAATGAGATGGCAAAACTGAAGACAAAATACTTCAGACCAGACCTCTATGCACGTAGTTGTATAAAGTGACGTATGTCTGTATCCATAAACCCATAAGGAAACTTAAATGAGAAATAAATATATAGAGTCTTTTGAAAAAGCTCAAATAGCAGAAAAAAATGTACCAGATTTTAGAGCTGGTGATACTTTAAGAGTAGCTGTTGAGATTAAAGAGGGTGAAAAAACTAGAATTCAGAACTTTGAAGGCGTATGTATCGCTAGACGTGGTCAAGGAACTGGTGAAACTTTTATGGTTAGAAAAATTGGTGCTAACTCTGTTGGTGTTGAGAGAATTTTCCCAATATATACTGATAGTATTCAAGAGATAACTGTTCTAAGACGTGGACGTGTTAGACGTGCTAAATTATTTTATCTACGTGAGAGACGTGGTAAAGCTGCAAGAATTAAAGAACTTAAAAAGAAGTAATTATTAAACGGCTCAATAGGGCCGTTTTTTAACTCTATGAAAATTGAACAAGAGTGTTTAGACTGCATCTATAATCAATCTACTCGAGTATCTGACTTTTTAAAAGTAACTCCTCAACAAGCAATACATATATCTCAAATAGCAAAACAACATATAAAAGAGTTTGATTTTACAGGTACACCTCCTCATAATGCAACACCTATGTATGAAGCTATAGCAGATTACTTAAAAGTGGATGACATATATGAAGATATGAAAAATGAAGCTACATCTAGTGCTATAAAATTTGTATCCACATGTAAAATAAATATCGAACAATCAAAAGATAGATTGCAGGGGGCTATTAAAACTGCTATTGCTGGTAATGTTATAGATTTAGCTGCTGAAGTTATATTTGATTTAAATGATGAGATAAAAAAGATTTTTCAAACTGATTTTACAATAAATGATTTTGATAAACTAAAAATCAGACTATCAAATACCAAAATTCTAGTATATTTAGCTGATAATGCTGGTGAAGAAGTTTTTGATAAAATATGTATAGAAACTATTAAAGATCTATATCCTAATATTGAAGTTTTTTATTTTGTTAGAGGAAAGCCTATTATCAATGATTTGACAATTACTCATGCAAAAAATTCAGAACTAGATGAAGTAGCTACTTTGGTTGATAGCGGTGTTCCAACGCCTGGATTTACTCAAGAGTTGGCTACAGATAAAGCAAATAGGCTTTTTGAAAATGCGGACTGTATTATCTCAAAAGGTATGGGAAATTACGAGTGTTTGGGTGAAGAAAAAAAC
>CAZIAJ010000080.1:0-8445 GCA_964537565.1 uncultured Sulfurospirillum sp. | reverse complement strand
CGGCGCATTGTCGAGCTGTCATCCACTACTAGCAATCTCAATGTCACTCCTTTTTTAACAAGTTATTTTAACTCTATTCTATCAAAATTTACTTTGAAACTACTTTAACTAACCAATCTAAAAGCTTCTTTCAGTTCTAATGTTCCTTCATAATAAGCTTTACCTACAATTACTCCTGATACTTCTTTTGTTTCTAAAAGAAGCTCAATATCTTGTAAATCTTTTACCCCTCCACTAGCAATTGTATCAATACTACTAGCTCTTGCAATTTCTAGCGTAAAGTCTACATTTACACCACCCAAAGTCCCATCTCTACCTACATCGGTACAGATAATAGCCTCTACACCAACATTTGCAAACTCTTTTGCTAAATCAGTTGCTTTCATAGTTGATTTTTCTGCCCAACCTTCAACTGCGACATAACCATCTATTGCATCGATACCAACAACAACTCTATAAGATTTACACATTTGCTTCACAAACTCAGGATTTTTAAGTGCTATAGAGCCTAGTATAACTCTATCTACTCCCATATCACAATAACGTTTTATGGTATCTTCATCTCTAATTCCACCACCTAACTCTAACTTCAAGTTGCAATTTTCTCTTATCTTTTGTATCTGCTCCAAATTTTTTGGTTCGCCTGCAAATGCTCCATTTAAATCTACTAAATGCAACCATTTTGAGCCCATTTCTTCAAACTGTTTAGCTACTTGCCATGGCTCATCTGAGTAAATTTTTGCACTATTCATCAAACCTTTTGTCAGCCTAACGGCAACTCCATCTTTCAAATCTATTGCTGGTAATATATCCACAATTTTCCTTTTATAATTTTACAAAATTTTCAAGTATTTTCAAACCATTTTCATGTGATTTTTCTGGATGAGGCTGAAAACCATAGACATTTTCTTTCTCAACAGCACTCACAAAATCATATCCATAAAAACTCTTTCCTATTGCAAACTCATCTTTACATGTAACGTGAAAACTATGTACAAAATAGAGATATATCTCTTTGCTCATACCATCAAAAAGTTTTGATTCACGTTGTACAAAAAGCTCATTCCAACCCATATGTGGTACTTTTAGTCTATGATCAAACTTTAATTTATCAAACTCAACTACTTCACCATCTACAAGTCCAAGCCCATCAGTTTTACCAAACTCTTCACTACCATTTAGTAAAAGTTGCATTCCAAGGCATATCCCAAGAAGTGGTTTACCACTCTTTGAAAACTCTAAAATACTTTCATTCATGCCATTTGATTTTAGATGCTCCATTGCATCTTTATATGCTCCAACTCCTGGTAAAATCACTTTATCAAAATCTTTTAGTTTACCTGGATCATTTACCACTTCCACTTTTGAGCCTATTTTATCAAAAGCATTAGAAACACTTCTTAGGTTTCCCATGTTGTAATCAATTAGAGCTATCATTGGTCTCTTCTCCTGTATATATTGATTTGACATAATACGCTAAAGATACTAAAAGTAATGATACTCCACCTATAAGATAAACTGCTGTTAAGATATGAGTTGCATCTGTGATTGCAAACTTAAATACCAACATCAATGCTTCAATAGCAAGTGCTATAATGATTGAGCCTAAAAAACGAACCATAGTTTTGTGTATACCGTGAGCTTCATCTTTATTATGCCGTCCTAAGACTTCTTCTTCAAAAATAGTTTTGACCAAATCAAATATGGCTAAAGATAAAGTCAAAAGGATAGTAGATTTAAACATCATCTCAATATTTTGAAAAGCATTTGGAAAACCTTCGCTTACAAGAGTTGACATACTTTTGTAAAAAAGCAAAAATGCAACAATCAAAAGAGCTAATGAAAACATAGAGTAAGCAAACTTAACAAAATCTCCAAAAACAGATTGAGAAGATGAAGGATGAGCAATCTTTAGTACATCTTTTAAAGATATATCCATGCAAGCTACATACTTTAACTCTGATTTATTGTCATAGATAGGATAAGCCGCTGTTACAGTCAAAGCATTTGTAAGACTTGAAGGATAAGGATCTGTTAAGACACATCTTTTTTGACGAACAGCTCTATAAAAATATGATCTATTACTTCTATTTGTATCTTTTCCGCCCTTATTTGCTATCTTATTTGTCAAATTATTAGTTACTTGTTTACCACTAGCATCAAGAACATAAAGTGCTTCAAAATCATCAATTTCATTGACTATTTTATCAAGAGATTTTTCTATCTCATCTATATTTGGATCTGGTAATTTACTCGGCATATTTCTGTTAAATAGATAACAAAAGTACGCTCTTGCTCTTTGCCTTACTTCTGAAAACTGTTGTATCTCACGAACGACCATAAATAAACCTCTTTTTTTTAGTTTTTTGTTTAACCAGCATTATGCTCAAACTCTGGTACTATCTTTTTTAGTTGAGATAGTTTATCTTTACATGTAAGAAGCTCTTTTATATCTCTATTGAGCTTCTTTATATCATAATGGGTATTTGAAGCTACTGTTATAGACTCATACCGTGTTTTTTCATCTGTATCATTTATGAGTAACTCTTCATGGAGTTTTTCTCCAGGACGTAGCCCTGTATACTCTATCTTAACCTCTTTTTTACCTGAGAGCTCTATCATCTTCTTAGCTAAATCTACTATTTTTATTGGTTCACCCATATCAAGTATAAATATCTCTCTACCTCTAGCGATTGCCCCTGTTTGTAAAACCAACTCACAAGCCTCAGGTATAAGCATAAAGTAGCGGGTTATATCTTTGTGCGTCACTGTAACTGGTCCACCAGTCTCTATTTGTGAACGAAACTTTGGTATAACTGAACCAGATGAGCCTAGTACATTACCAAATCTAACAGATGCAATCTCAGTGGTTTTACTCTGTACATTTCCTGCATAAAGCTCACATATACGCTTTGTTGTACCCATAACATTGGTTGGGCGTACTGCTTTATCTGTAGAAATAAGTATAAACTTTTTAACTCCATATTTTATAGACAAATCTATGCAGTTTTTAGTACCTATTACATTGTTTTGTATACCCTCTTCTATGTTTGATTCTACTAAAGGTACATGCTTATAAGCTGCTGCATGAAGTATGATATCTGGTTTACATGTAGAGATAGTTTTTTCTAATGCTTCATAATTTAAAACACTATGCATTATAGGATTTACTTTGCTAGAGTTTAACTCTTCACAGATTGTGTAAAGGTTGAACTCACTATGGTCTAAAAGGGTCAACTTAGATACTCCATACTTCAAACACTGTCTGCTTATCTCACTTCCTATACTTCCTCCAGCACCTGTAATAAGAACTTTTTTGCCTTTTAAAAACTTTAAAATCACTTTTTTATCTAAATCTTGTGGATGACGAGCAAGTAAATCTTCAACACTTATGTTCTTTAGCTCTTTTGAAAGCATGTTTTTATCTAAAATCTTATCTAAAGAAGGAAGTATTTTTATATCTTTAAAATAGATACTCAATCTATCATATATTATATTGACTCTTTTTGTACTTGCTGAAGGCATAGCGATAATAAGCATATCAAACTTCTCATCAACTCCTATGTTCTCTTTGAGCATATCTTTAGAGATAATCCTAATCCCATCGATACTTCTTTTTTGAAGCGATTTATCATCATCTACAAAAAACTTGATCTTGTATTCTGTATTTCTATGCTCTTCTTCTAGTTTTAGTCCTGCTCTTCCTGCTCCATAAGTAACTAAACTTTTACATTTTTTGATTTTACTTCTGTTGATATAAATACTATATCCATACATCATAAAATTTATAGCAAAGAGATAGAAAGCTAGTTCTGAAAGTAAACTTGCGATTCGTACTTCTCCATACAAAAAAGGCATATAAACACAAAAAGCTACGATATATACAAAGCTTTTAAGTATAAAAGTCTTTTGAGTAGCTTTGCTCCAACTAAGTGAATAGTCTTTAAAAATCAAAATAGAAGCTAAAATACGAACCAATATAACCCATAAAACAACATTTAGCTCAAAAGGTTTATGAAATATCCAAAAAGTCCAAGCAAATGTAGTAAAACTAAGAGATATAATAACCAATAAATTTAAAACTCTTTTATCTAAGTGTATATTCATATTTTTCTCACTTTAAAATCTTATAAACTCTATCTTCACTCTTCATCTCTACTCTAAACTCAACTCGTCTTGCTTTTTTTACATCTTTAAGTTTAGAAAAAGCCATGCCATTTGCCCTAAAAAACTTAGCCAACCAATCTCTCGTACTTTTTACAACATCATTCTCCAAACCATAACAGTACGATAACACTTCATAAGCTCTATTTTGTGAAAGCTTCATATTGTTAAGATAAATCTCTTTTTTTGAGGTTGAATTAGCCCAAGTATCTGAAGTGTGTCCTTCTACTCTTATCTCTTTTATCTCATCTTTGTACTGTTTTGACGTTAGTATTTTAACATATCTAGGAAAAAACTCTTTTAAAACTTTTTTAAATTCTGGTTTTAAAGTGCTACTATTTACACTAAAAAGTACTTCTGGGGAGTTAAATATAATGGCATTGTCTTTGCTTATTGTAGCGTCCCACTGTTTTAAATCATCTTCAAATTCACCATATAGCACTTCATTGAGATTGGCTTTAGTATCTCTATAAGAGGTAGCTATCTCTTTCATGCTATCTTTTTGGGATTGCATCTCAATCATAAAACCAATAGCAATAAACAAAAAAACTAACATCAATCCAGACATCATATCGGAAATACTCATCCACTCGTTACTTGCTTTCAGGCTTATCCTTTAGCTTTTGGATTACAGTAAGTATCAAAGCGACACTCATGCCAACTATGGAGGTGAAAAATGCTGTTTTTAGTCCTGAGAGTATATCATTTACACTGTTTATAATGTCTTCAGGGTTAAAGCCTTGTAAACCTATAAAAATCCCCACAAAAGTACCAAGAACACCAACACTGACTATCTGAGATTTAAAATCTTTTTTAGTGATTTGATCAACTAAAGCCAAAAGCAAAATAATCACAACAAAAACAAGATTAACAGGGTCAAATAAAATATCTTTAAGTGAACTAGGTGTAAAACTAGCTTTTTGAGGACCTTTTTTGCATACTCCCAAAGAGAGTATGGCTCTGTTATTTATGACAAGTTTTTTACTTATACCCTCAACACGAGCCAATTCATACACACTTTTAAAACAGCCATTGAGTTCTCTATAGTTTATGATCTTCCCGGCTTTTGCCTTACCTATGCCGTTGAGTTCTAAAAGCTCACTCGAAGTAGCACTGTTTATATTTACAATAGCAAATAGATGTGTTATACTAAAAAATAGTATGATTATAAGCTTTAAAATTGCGCTACCTTACTGTTTTCTATACTTCTTAAATACTTTTTCAAAATCTAAACTTACTTTACATGTAGTCTCTTCAAAGTCATAACTCTCAATAGTAAAGTCACCTTGTTTATCGTACTCTTTTCTGACAAGTTTAAACACTTTTGCTCTTAAATCATCTGGATAGACTATGATGTAGTACTTAACCTTTTCAGCTTCATAGATGTCAAATTTATACACCTCATCTCTTTTTGCTGTTGATTTGCTTATGATTTCTACTACAATCTCAGGGGCTTTTACTAGGTGTGTTTCATTGGTTTCGTTACATGTAAGCACGATATCTGGTCTTAAAACAGTATCTTCACTTACTTTATAATCAACTTCACCCAGAACATCACACATGGGACAATCTTCAAGCTGATTGTTAAATTCTGTTATGATAAAACTTGCCAAACGCTGATGTTTTACGATAGGTGCTGGACTCATAGCCATAGGAACCCCTTCTATAAGCTCCCAATTACCTTCCCATAACTTGTAGTCATCGTAAGTATAGTTCATATCTTCAAGTTTTAAAGCTCCCATGACTACCCTTTTTGCTTATTATATCATATTTTTAATTTATACACTTTTGCATTTGGATCTAGTATGACTGGTTCAAACAAGTCTTTATCATAGTTTTCAAATACAAAAAGCTGTATATATGTTGAGTTTAACATACTCTCATCTAAAATCAAAAAAGTATTATATGATTTCATATAAACCAAGTACATTGTTGCATCTTTATGTATAGTCTGTCGTTGTCTTATAAGTTTTCTGTTTTTATCATATGAAGTTACTAAAAACTCTTTTATTGGTACCTCTTGGTTTCCTATCTTTAACATACCACTTTTTTTGTTAAATATCACTCCATTTGCTAAGTTTAAAAGTGTTCCACTATCTTTAAACCTATTGGTTTGGTAGAAAAATGGTCGTCTATTTGTTTTACCTGTCATCAAATCTATATCACTAAACTTTGCAACAGTTGGAAGGATTCCCATCATGCGATATGGAAGATAAAAGTAGATATCTCTTGTTTTCTTAGGTAGCTCTACATCTGTTTGTAGATATGTTAGAAAATCATTTGTATCTTTAAAGCCACTATCTAACGTCATATTGGCTATGTTTGTACGATTTCTATCATCGTCATCTTTTTCCATCAAAAACCTAGCTTCTGTATACTCTACGTCAAATCTAGCCAACTTAGCAGAAACAGTTTGTGGATTTGTAAGCATAAAACTAACTGGAAAGTTCACTGCTCCACTATGCTTACCACCATCGATGAGAGTATTGACATCGCTATAGTAACGAATTGGGTAACCATAATCCCACCAAGCCACTACATAGTCTTCTCGCTCAGCCATCTTTTGAAGTCTATCTAAAACTATAACTTCTTGTTTGGTAAATACTGTTGGAACTTTATAGGCTATGACATGTAGTACATTTGGATACAAAATTGCAACTGTACATGTAGAGATAAAAATAGCTTTTGCATAACTGTTTTTCAGGTAATCACTACAAAAAAAGATAAGATACGAAATACCAAAAGCTAAAACCGGCACTGCATAGATAGTAAACCGCAGACCTCCAACATAAGCCAAAAAGCCAAGTCCAATCATAGGCAAACCAAGTAACATAACTCTATGTCTAAAAACTAATAATATATAACCTATAACAGACAAAACAAATGTAACTGTATGCCCACTTATACGATTTGAAAAGGTTTCAAATGGAATCTTACCTGCTTCTCGAACGGTTTGCATCACAGAGAAAAAATGAAGTTGTAAAGCTTCGCCCATCACTTTAATAGAATCCTGAAAAACATACCCATTAAGTCGTTCCCATATAGGTGAAAATCCTCCTGTAAATATAAATAGCAAAAATGCAAGTCCTAAAAGCTGATACATATAGTTGTCAATTTTTTTACTTTTATATAAAAAGTATACTCCTATTACAGTAATAAGCCGTACAAAACCAGGTAATCCTATCATTGCAAAAAGCATGATACTCAGTAACTTATATATATAAAGACTTTTTCGCTCAAAAACAAGAGCGTAGAGTAAAATCAACCCAAAAAATGCAAATTCCAAAGAGTAACTCTGAGGATACCACCATCTATAAGCTACTATCTCTAAAGCAGTAAACAAAAGGTACTTCTCTTCACGAGTTTTTATAGCAAGAATTAACGACCATAAAAGAAAAGTAGGAAAAACAATATTGAGCATATCTGTATCAAAATACCCTACCATAGTACGATTGTAATAACTCCAAGCGATACTTGCCAAAAGTGCCGAAATGAACCCTACTTCAGCTCTTTTCAAAGAGTTTGCAATAAGTATGATAGGCACAACAACCAAAGAGCTCAAAAGTGCTGGTATATAAAATATAACTGTTTCAAAAGAAAAAGGCAGTATCAATGCAAAAAATGCCGTTAATTGTGCGCCTGCTGTTTTTACAGGAGAACGTGCAAACTCACTAAAGTCCCAGTTTAGTATATCTCTAGCACCTTCAGCCCAGTAGTAGCCATCATTTGTGTTTATCATAAACTGATTATTCCACTTAAAAGCTTCAATTCCTCCAAACTGATACACCCAAACAAGGCGAACTAAAAAACTAAATATAAATGCCACTACTATATACATAGTAACTTTTCTTTTTTTACTTAACAAAAATTTCATTTTAATCCTAAATATCTTTTTAGTATTATATCTAATAAATCTAAAGTACGAAGCTCATTTATGCAAATCTCACTTATTTTTTCCAAATGGTCTCTTTATTTGCACTCTTAAGTCAAATTTAACTAACAAACGGATTACTAGTTTTTATATCTAGCTCATAGCCTAAAACATTTAATACTCTCTCAAGTGTTGCTATGCTTATGTTGCTTATGTATCCATTTTCTAGTTTTGACAGAGTGTTTCTAATTATGCCTACTATTTGCGCAAGCTTCTCTTGAGACATTTTTCTCTCTTTTCGTAACTCTTTAAAATGCTGGTTTTCTATCATGTAGGTTTCCACATCTACGATGGACTCCTCCAATGCCGACAAACATTCATCATAAAAATTTAGTGCTTCGTTTTTAGAT
>CAZIAJ010000079.1:0-8476 GCA_964537565.1 uncultured Sulfurospirillum sp. | reverse complement strand
CGTTTATATTGTCTATCCAGAAATATGCACATAAATTAGAAGATATCACTGTTTTTATTAATCTTGCTTGCGGAGTGGTTTCAGGCAAAAAAAACCTGCTTATAAAAGCTGATATGGCAATAAAAATGGCAAAATCTTCTGGTAAAGCTTTAGTTGTTTACAACAACTCTTTAGATAGAAAAGAAGCAATCATAAAAAACATGAAGGGTATAATTCTTATAAATAATGCTATACAAAATGATAATATAGTTCCTTATTTTCAACCAATATATGATTTGGATTTGAAAAAAACAACAAAATATGAAACATTGGTTAGGATTATTGATGAGAATGGAAGTGTAATCTCTCCGGTAGACTTTTTAGATATTTCTCATAAAGCAAAGCTATATCCATACATAACGAGAACCATGATAGAAAAAACATTTGAATTTTTTAAAGATAAAGATTTTGAATTTTCTATAAATTTATCTATAGAAGATATAGTTGATAAACAAATGCATGATTTTATCATAGAACGATTGAGTAGATATAGCAATAGTAGTAGAGTTGTATTTGAGATATTGGAAACAGAAAAAATAGAGGACTATATAGGACTTAATCATTTTATAAAAAAGCTTAAATCTTATGGTTCTAAAGTAGCGATTGATGATTTTGGAAAAGGATATTCTAATTTTGCGCATATATTAGAACTCGATATAGACTATCTAAAGATAGATGCTTCACTAGTAAAAAATATACTTACTGATAAAAATTCAAGTAAGATTGTACAAACTATAGTTGTTTTTGCACAAAATCTAGATATAAAAACAATAGCAGAATATGTTGAAAATAAAGAAGTTCTAGAATCTTTAGAAGCTATGGGAGTTGACTTTATACAAGGTTATTACATAGGAAAACCTCAATCAAAATTGATATAACAGTTTAGTTATGTTAAAATAGAAACATGGATAAAACAATAAAATTAGGGGTAGTAAATACCCTACGCATAGACAGAGATAGTGACCATGGTTTCTATCTAGTTGCCGAAGATGAAGACGATGTTCTTCTACCAAAGGCATACGTAACAGAAGATATGAATATAGATGACGAGATAGAAGTTTTTGTTTATACTGACTCAGAGGATAGATATGTAGCAACTACGGAGCGACCAAAAGCGATGCTTGGAGAGTTTGGCTACTTTGAAGTAGTCGGAGTTGAGAGTTTTGGAGCATTTGTTGATTGGGGTTTGCAAAAAGACCTTTTTGTACCTAAAAAGTACCAAAAGATACCACTTGAAGTTGGCATGAAGTTTGTTTTTAGAGTCTGCTTAGACGAAGAGAGCGATAGACTTTTTGGAGCTCATAAGTTTAAAGAGTTTATTCACAGTGACATCGAAGAGTTAAGTGTAAACCAAAAAGTAGACATCATCATAAGAGAAAAAACACCTTTAGGATTTAAAGTCATAGTAGACAACAAATACGAAGCTATGATATTTCACAATGAGATTTTTGAAGACATCTGGATAGGACAGAAAAAACAAGCCTATATCAAAAAAATAAGACCAGACAAAAAGATGGATATCTGCCTTCAAAAAGTAGGCAATAAAGAAGAAAACAAAGAAACAGCAATCCATAGAGTAGAAAAAGTGCTAAAAGCCAATGGCGGCGAGTTAGAGTGTAACTACAAAAGCGACCCAGAACTTATAAAAGAGCTTTTTGGTCTTAGCAAGAAAAACTATAAAAAAGCTTTAACTGAACTACTAGATAAAAAAATAATCAAATTAGATGATGATGGGATAAGTTTAATATGAAAAAATGTTTGTTAGTAATCGATATGCAAAAAGGTCTTGATGATTCTAGTTTTGGAAAAAGAAACAATCCTTCTTTGGAACAAAATGTAGAATTGTTAATTGCAAAATTTAGAAAAGATAAACTAGATATAATTCATATCAAACACTGCTCACTCGAAGCAAATTCTCCACTTAAAGAAGGCGAAGAGGGTAATCAATATAAAAAAGAAGCCACGCCATTGTCCGAAGAAAAACAATTTAAAAAAACAGTAAATAGCGCATTTATTGGTACAGAATTAGAAACATATCTTCATAAACAAAATATAAAATCCCTGGTTATTGTAGGCTTAACTACAGATCATTGTGTTTCAACTACAACAAGAATGGCCGCAAATCTAGGATTTGATGTAGAGCTAGTATCAGATGCTACAGCAACTTTTGAAAGAAAAAGTTATGACGGTACTTTTTATGATGCTGAGCAGATGCATAAAATAAATCTTGCAAGTTTACATGGAGAATTTTGTAACGTTGTAAAAACAAAAAGTTTGATTTAAACACAAATTTGGTGTATAATTATAAGTACCTGACCATAATAAATGACATATTTAATGAGAAGAGAATCTACAATCTGCTTCGTTAAAACCTTTTGAAGTACAATAAGTGCATCTTCAAGGTTTTGCCTCACAGCTTATAGCTTCTCTTCTCATTAAATATGTCATTTATTATGGTCAGGTACTTACACCAAAGGAGATAATCATGAGTACAGCGAGATTAAACATAACCATACCAGAATCATTAAATAACGATATAAATCACTATTCAGAGGAACTAGGTAGAAAAAAAAGTCATATTATAGCATCAGCTCTAGATATGTATTTTGACTATATAGACCTCAAAGTAGCTGAGGAAAGGTCAAAGGACAAAAGCGTAGAGCATGTACCTATGGATAAGTTTTTTGAAGAGTTAGGTGCAGATGTTCACGATTGATTTTTCTAGTAAAGCTAAGAAAGATTTTAAAAAAATAGATAAAATTAATATACAGTTTATATATGATTCTTTACGAAAGTTTAGGAAGAGTTTTTCAAGTGAGTATGAATCAGCTCTTTTAAAAACTGGTAAAATCAAAAAACTTAAAGGGTATAAAAAACCAATCTACAGGTTGAAACTTCGCTCATATAGAATTGTTTATGAAAAATATGAAGACAAATTGGTGATTTTAGTCTTGCATGTAACATCAAGAGAGAGTACATACAAATAATGATAGCAATCATCGGGGCAGGAGCAAGCGGACTTGTTGCAGCAATAGTTGCAGCAAGGCGTGGCGTAAAAGTTCAAGTTTATGAAAAAAACAATAAGATTGGTAAAAAGATACTAGCTACTGGAAATGGAAGATGCAATGTTACCAATCAAAACATAAAAACTTCAAACTACCACGGCAAAAATCCCTCTTTTGTAAACTCTTCACTTAACCGCTTCAATACCTCTACATGTAAAGAGTTTTTTAGTGAGCTTGGTGTGGAGCTAGTAGAGGGACAAAGAGGTCGACTCTACCCACGTAGTCTACAATCTTCTAGTATAGTTGAGTTGCTGGTTTACGAGTGTAAACGTTTAGGGGTAGAGTTTTTTTTAAACACAAAAGTAGATAAGATTACAAAAAAAGGCAATAAATTTTGCCTACATGTAGAAGAAAAGTCTTTACATGTAAACAGAGTTTTAGTAGCAACTGGCGGACTAGCTATGCCTACATTAGGAAGCTGTGATAGTGGCTATGAGTTCGCAAAAAGCTTTGGTCATACAATCGTACCAACTCATCCATCTTTAGTGCAACTTGTTTGTACAGAGGATTTAAAGCCCATAAGTGGTGTAAAGGTTGAAGGTAGTATAGAAGTTTACGAAGATGGGCAGAGTAAAACATTTGCAAATGGTGATATTTTGTTTACAAACTACGGTATATCTGGTTCTGCTGTCTTAGATATAAGTCGAGTTGTAAGCCACTCTTTACTTTTTAAAAGAGCTCTACATGTAAAGATAGATTTGTTACCAGAGTTCTCAAAAGAACAACTTAAAAACTTACTAAAAAAACGATTAAAACACTCAAATGGAAAGAGTGTAGCACTCTGGCTAGACGGTTTTATAAATTCAAAACTCGCTAGATTTATAGAAAAATCTCTACATGTAAAGTGTGCAGATAATTTGAACAATAAAGAATTCACAAAACTAGTATACGCACTAAAAAATCTAACTCTACATGTAGAAGATACAAAAGGGTTCAAAAGTGCAGAAGTAACAGCAGGTGGAGTTAGTACAGACGAGATAGATTTTCAAACTATGGAATCAAAACTTCAACGAGGACTTTTTTTTAGTGGTGAAGTAGTAGATATAGATGCAGATTGTGGTGGATATAACTTACATTGGGCTTGGGCAAGTGGGATGAGTGCAGGAAACAACATAAGTCAAAGATAAGAAGATAATTTATTGCTATAATTATCTTTATATTATTTTATGTATGGAGGAAAACTATGAAATTTTTTTTAGTATGTATAATTTTGATTAGCTCATTTTCATTTGCAGCAGATGTTGATTTAGAAAAAGAGAAACGAACAAAAGAGGCTATACAAAAAGCAATAGAAAAAGAGGCTCTCTATGCAAAAGAGCAAACTTTTTATGATTATGATAGTTACGATTTTAATGGCTCAAAAGTCAATGAAAAATCTCTCCCTACAGTTCCAGAGATAGAAGTTAGTGATTTGGATATGGATGATGTTTATGATTAGATAAGTAGTTTTTGTGTAAAATAGAATAAAAATAATTGAGAGATATATGAGCCAAGCCCAATTTACACATTTACACTTACATACAGAATACTCACTACTAGATGGTGCAAACAAGATAGGCAAGCTTGCAAGTGCTTTAAAGGAGCAAGGTGTTAAAGCAGTTGCTATGACAGATCATGGCAATATGTTTGGAGCTATTGACTTTTATAAGACTATGCGTGAAAATGGCATAAAGCCTATTATTGGACTCGAAGCTTATATACACAATCAAGATGAGATTAACGATAAAACAACAAGACAAAGATTTCATTTATGTCTGTATGCAAAAAATGAGGTTGGATATAAAAACCTTATGTATCTTTCTAGTCAAAGTTTTATTCATGGGTTTTATTATTATCCACGTATAAACAAAAAACTTTTAAAAGAGCATAGTGAAGGTATTATCTGTAGTGGGGCTTGTTTACAAGGTGAAGTAAATTGGCATCTAAATACAAACAATCCTAAAAATGTACAAAATGGAGCAAAAGGTTATGAGAGAGCAAAAGAGATAGCTTTAGAGTATAAAGATATTTTTGGAGATGACTTTTATCTTGAGCTTATGCGTCATGGTATTGGAGACCAGCTTTTTATAGATGACAGTATACTTCGAATTGCAAAAGAGACAGGTATCAAGATAGTAGCTACAAATGATACTCACTATCCAACCCAAGATGATGCAGAAGCACAAGAGGCTTTTATGTGTATCGCAATGAATAAAGAGTTTGATGACCCAAATCGTCTCAAACACTCTGTTAAAGAGTTTTATCTTAAATCTCCAGAACAGATGAGTGAGCTTTTTGCAGATATACCTGAGGCAATAGTACATACACAAGAGATAGTAGATAAGTGTAATTTAGAAATTAAACTAGGTGATCCAACTCCTCCAAAGTTTAAGTTTACTCAAGAGTATGCAAAGAGTGAAGGTCAAGATATAGATAATGATGATGAGTATTTTAGGTTTAAGTGTAAAGAAGGACTTGAGGAGAGGTTAAAACTTGTTCCAAAAGAGAAGCATAAAGAGTATTATGATAGATTAGATACAGAGATGGATATCATCTGTAATATGAACTTTCCTGGATATATGTTGATAGTATGGGATTTTATCCGTGAGTCTAAAAAACGTGGAGTTCCTGTTGGACCTGGTCGTGGCTCGGCTGCAGGTAGTTTGGTGGCATATTCACTTTTCATCACAGATATAGATCCCATGCCTTATAATCTTCTTTTTGAGAGATTTTTAAATCCTGAACGTATTAGTATGCCAGATATTGATATCGATTTTTGTCAATCACGTCGTGGAGAGATAATAGACTATGTTGTTGAAAAGTATGGAAGATACAATGTGGCACAAGTTATAACTTTTGGTAAACTTTTAGCAAAAGGTGTTATCCGTGATGTAGCTCGTGTTCTTGGACTTCCTTATGCAGAAGCTGATGCTATGGCTAAGCTTATACCTGATGAGCTTGGGATAACGCTTAATGGTAAAACAAAAAAAGGTAAGTTTGTTGATGGAGCATATCAAAAAGAGGAGAAACTTCGAAAACTTATAGATGAAGACCCACGAATTGCAAGAGTTTGGAAGTTTGCCTTGGCTCTTGAAGGATTAAATAGAAACTCAGGTATGCATGCAGCAGGAGTTGTTATAAGTGATGAAGAGCTTTGGCATAAAACACCTCTTTACAAACCATCAGGTGCAGAGCAACTTGTAACACAATATTCACTAAACTATCTTGAAGATGTGGATTTAATTAAGTTTGACTTTTTAGGACTTAAAACACTTACTGTTTTAGATAACGCTTTGAAACTTATAAAAAGAAGATACGATAAAGATATAAACTTTAATGCAATAGATATGAATGACCCAAAGGTATATGAGCTTATACGAACTGGGCATACAGTAGGATTATTTCAAATAGAATCAACAGGTATGCAGTCCCTAAATGAGCGTCTTAAGCCAGATGGTTTTGAAGATTTAGTTGCAGTTTTAGCACTCTATCGTCCAGGACCTATGGAGTCAGGTATGCTCGATGATTTTATAGAGAGAAAACATGGAAGAAAAAAAGTCTTTTATCCTTTTGAAGAGGTTAGTTTTGATAGTTTAAAAGAGACACTAGAGCCGACTTATGGCATGATTGTTTATCAAGAGCAAGTAATGCAAATAGTACAGACTGTAGGTGGTTTTTCTCTTGGATATGCAGATATTATTCGTCGTGCCATGGGTAAAAAGAAGGATATGAGTGCATATAGAGAAGAGTTTTGTGATGGTGCTGAAAAACAAGGATATAAAGATAGAGAAAAATCAGCCGAACTTTTTAAGCTTATAGAGAAGTTTGCAGGTTATGGTTTCAACAAATCTCACTCAGCAGCGTATGCGATGATAACCTTTCAAACAGCATATCTTAAAACGTATTATCCTCAAGAGTTTATGGCAGCACTTTTAACGAGTGAACAAGACAATACAGATAAAGTAGTCAAGTATATTGATGAGGTAAAAAGACTTGGTATAAAGCTTTCTCCACCTTCAGTTAACTACTCTTTGACTGAATTTAATGCTATTACCAATGATGATGGTGAAGAGACTATTTTATTTGGTATGGGAGCTATCAAGGGGGCTGGAGGAAGTGCAATAGGTAGGATTTTAGAAGCAAGAGAAGATGGTTTGTTTAAAGATATGAGTGATTTTATGTCTAGGATTGATACCTCTAAAGTAAATAAAAGAGTTATAGAATCACTTATAAAATCTGGTGCATTTGATGAGTTTGAACTCTCTCGTAGAGCTTTGTTAGACCATATAGAAATCTTAGTAGAAGCTGGGGCAAAGTGTGCTAAGATGAAAAAAGATTCTGTTGGCTCTCTTTTTGGTGATGAAGAAGATATGACAACTATAAAGATAGATATTGAAAATCTTCCAGAGTTTGAGCCAAAAAGAGTATTAGAACTTGAAAAAGAGACAATGGGCTTTTATGTCTCTGGTCATCCTCTTGATAGTTTTAGAGAGTTAATTGACTCAATTCCTCACTCACTCTCTTCAGATATAGAAAATATTGACAACAAAAAAACACTTTTTATAGGGAAAGTAGAGAGTGTTACCGAGAGAATAAGTAAAAAAGGCAATAAGTTTGGTATAGTAAATCTTATGGATTTTCATGGCAATATGGAGTTTATGGTGTTTGCCAATATAATGCAAAAAATTCAAAATATGAATTTAGAAAATCCTGTAGGGTTTGCTATAGAGGTAAAAAGAGATGACCAAGGTGTTAAGCTAAACTGTAAAGATGCTCTGTCTTTAGAAGAATTAAACCAAGAAAAAGATAAAACAAAAGTTTTAGAAGAGTTAAGTGATGAGATTGATAAAATTCCTCATATAGGCTCTATAGAGATACAAACCATAGAGAATGGAAAGATATTTTTTATAGGCAAAGTAGATAAAATAGATGAAAAAACAAGTAAAAAAGGAAATCCTTATGCTTTTGTAAGTGCTTTGGATCTACAAGGAAGTTTGGATTTTATGGTTTTTGAAAAACAACTTGAAAAACTCAATAGTTTGAATATTGAGAAACCTATAGGTTTTGCTTTAGAGATAACAAAAGAAGATGAAAAAGTTAGAATATCTTGTAAAGGGGTATTTACACTTGAAGAGGCAAAAAAGAAGAAAAATAGTAAAAAAGCAGTTGAAAATAGAGTTACAAAAGTAGAACAGACACCACTTCCTCCGACTACTATAAGATTGGAGTTGAGTGAGGATTTTTCTATTTTAGATGATTTGTATGCACTTATAAAAGAAAATCATGGACGAAGTGAGTGTGAGCTTGTAGTAACTTCAAAGTTAGTAGATATAAAGATGAAAACATATTTAAAAATTGACCCATCTGTTCGTGAGAAGATAGAACAACTTCAA